>NZ_JAMQHY010000035.1:192958-224396 GCF_023845705.1 Clostridium sp. ZBS15 | reverse complement strand
CTCAAAGTCCAATTATAATGTCACTTTACCTATTGCATATATCAACACGCATTTAAAACAGAGCCAATAAATTTAATAGAGCATTAATTAATAGTAGTAGGTAATTTTTTTATTAGAATTATCTACTATTTTTTTATTCTTTAGGAATTTATATTATTAAAAAATTTGTGGATAACTTTTAAAATAATGTGTTTTAAAGGTATTATGAGTACCCCTAAAGAATAAAAAATAATCATATGCCGCACCATTATTCCTGCACTGCGTTTGGAAAGGGCGCATGGCTAAAAAAATCGACGGTTCCAAAGTCGCCTTAGCGATTTTGTTCTTGTAAATAAAGTATAGAGTTACTTAATAGTAAATATTATTCATATAAATACATTATATTTACATAAATGTTATAATAAACATTAAAGAGGAGTGATAATATTGGAGACAAATTATATGGTTATTATAAGTACAGTTGCAAATATTTTATTAATAATAGGAATTTCAATAGTAGTGGTTAAAGGTATTAAAAAAATAAAGAACTTTGTTAATAAAGTTGAAAAACTAGATAAGAAAATGGATGAGGTTTTAAAGAAATTATAAAAAATATTATGTTAAGTTATTATCAAAAAATATCTTAACATTTAATAATATTACTTATTAGGGGGATATTTATGGAGAATATGAGTATTATGAGTGGAGCTATAGCATTTGGTATAATTCCAAAGTTAATTTTATGGGTAATGGAAGTTTATGCATTATTTTTAGGGATTAAAGCACTTAAGATTTATATTGATAAGAATTCTTAGAAATAATTCAATATTATATAACAAAAGAGTTAGCAAAAATTTGTCTAACTCTTTTTTAATTAAATTAAGATATTTTATAACAACTAAAATAACTATTCTAAATGTCACTCCATGAAAAAAGGAATACTTTCTGCAAAGAAGTAATTAAAAATTTTAATAAAGTCTTTTTGTTTTTGTGGATGAAGTCCCAAAAAATATTATATTGCTTTCTTAAGTAGTAGTTCATAAATAAATTAAGTATAATAATAGCATGTAATGTTATTTTAAAAATAGTTATATGAGTATTGGAGAAATATATATATGGAAAATTACATGAACTTTATTAATAATGCATGGAAAAAATTTATTGCTACTGGAGAAGTAGATAGTAAAGTTAGAAGTGAAATAGCGGAATCATGGATAAGGTGTAGGAAATATGGTGTTGATCCTAACAATGGTAAGGGAAATGTTAAACATCCAGAGATAGATAAATTAATAAAAAGTAATATTGAACTTATTTCAGTAGCTCGACCTATTATGGAAAGTATTTATAGTATGGTTTCTGGATCGGGTTTTGCTTTATTTTTGTCAGATAAAGATGGCTATTTATTAGAGATAATAGGCGATCAAGATATAATGGAGAGGGTTAATGAATTAAACTTTTTAAAAGGAGAATTATGGACAGAAAATATAGTTGGAACTAATGCTATAGGAACAGCACTATATCTTAATAAGCCAGTTCAAACAATAGGTGCAGAACATTATGGAATAAATCAACATTCATGGACTTGTTCAGCATCACCAATTCATGATGAAGACGGAAATTTAATAGGGTGTATAAATATGTCTGGAAATTATTATAATGCTCATTCTCATACTATGGGAATAGTAACAGCCGCAGCTCAGTCAATTCAAAAACAAATGGCTTTAACTATTTCATATAAATTATTAAATGTAACTTTTGATTCTATATCTGAAGGTATGATAGTTATTAATGAAAATATGAAAGTGAAAAGGGTAAATGGAAGAGCATTAGATATATTAAATATATCATTAGAAGAAGCTATGAAAATGAACATTGATAAATTTTTAAATGGGGTACATTTTCACAAATTACTTAAGGAGCAAAATAAATCTTTAAATAATATAGAATGGGATTTTCATATTAATGATAGCGTAGTTAAGTGTGTTATAAATGTAGTGCCATTAAATATAAGTGGTAAGAAGAATGGGATGGTAATAACTTTTACAGAAGTTAAAAGGGTACATAAATTAGTAAATAAATTTGTAGGATACAAAGCTCAATATAAATTTGATGATATTATGACAACAAATAAAGATATGAAAAAGATGATAGCTTTTGCAAAAAAAGCTGCTGTAAGTGATTGTAATATATTAATTCAAGGAGAAAGTGGAACTGGAAAAGAATTAATAGCACAATCAATACATAATTATAGTGAGCGAGATAAAGGACCATTTGTTGCTGTAAACTGTGCATCAATTCCGAGAGAATTAGTTGAAAGTGAATTATTTGGATATGAAAAAGGTGCTTTTACAGGAGCTTCAAAAGAAGGGCACCCAGGAAAATTTGAATTGGCAGATGGAGGAACAATATTTTTAGATGAAATAGGGGAACTTCCATTAGATACTCAGAGTAAGCTTCTTAGAGTTTTAGATAATGGAAAGATTATAAGGGTTGGAGGAAATTATGAAAAGCAACTAAATGTGAGAATTATTGGTGCTACAAATAGAATATTAAAAAATGAAATAAATAAACAAAATTTTAGAGAAGATTTATATTATAGATTAAGTGTAATGGAGATAAAAACTATTCCTTTAAGAGATAGAATAGATGATATAAATGTACTTATAAATTATTTTATAGAAAAACTAAATTTAAAAAATAAAGATAAAATTACAAAAATAAATGATTACTATGTAGATGAATTAAAAAAGTATAATTGGCCAGGAAACATAAGAGAACTTAGAAATGTAGTAGAGAGAGACTATTATCTAAGTGATGATGAACTTATAAGTATAAATAATATGAATTATGTAGAGGCAAATAAGAACTTAGAAGAGGAAAAATTTACAGAAGAAGATATAAAAATACTACCTCTTGATTACTTAGAGAGAAATGCTATAAAGGATGCTATAAAAAAATGCAATGGAAATATTCAAATGGCATCAAAGTTACTGAATATAGGAAGAGCTACATTATATAGAAAGATTAAAAAGTATGACATAAGTGTATCAAAATGAGAATGAAAAGAGTAAGTGTATCAAAATGATAAAAATAAATGTATCATACTGATACATTTATTTTTATATATAGATATAATTAAAGTTAATTTTAATATTTTATAAATAAGCTATATAGTTGTAAATACAGAGGTTTTCAATAAATAACTTTATAATTTAATAATTATGTTAAGAATTTGGCATGGATATTGCTATGTAAATATGTATGTTAATTAATTAACAATATATTTAGATATTTAGGGAGGATTTTTAATATGAAAGCAGCATTATGGTATGCAAAGAAAGATGTTAGAGTAGAAGAAATTGAAGAACCAAAGGTTACAAGCAATGGTGTGAAAATAAAAGTAAAATGGTGTGGGATATGTGGATCAGACTTACATGAATATTTAGGAGGACCTATATTTATTCCAGTAGGACAGCCTCATCCATTAAGTGGAACAACTGCACCAGTAGTTTTAGGTCATGAATTTTCAGGTGATATTGTAGAAGTTGGTGAAAATGTAACAAAGTTTAAGGTTGGAGATAGAGTAATTGTTGAACCTATAGTTGCATGTGGAAAATGTCCAGCATGTTTAGAAGGAAAATATAATTTATGTTCATCTCTAGGATTCCATGGACTTTGTGGAAGCGGTGGAGGACTTGCAGAATATACAGTTTTCCCAGAAGAATTTATACATAAGATACCGGATGAAATGTCTTATGAACAAGCAGCTTTAGTTGAACCAATGGCAGTAGCATTACATTCAATTAGAGTAGGAAATTTTAAAATTGGAGATACAGCATTAGTATTAGGTTCTGGTCCTATAGGATTAGCAACTATAGAATGCTTAAAAGCAGCAGGTGCAAAATTAGTAGTAGTATTACAAAGAAAATCCATAAGACAAGAATATGCTAAAAGAGCAGGCGCTGATGTTGTTCTAGATCCTAATGAAGTGGATATAGCAGAAGAAGTTAAAAAACTTACAAATGGACTAGGAGTAGATGTAGCATTTGAAACTACAGGAGCTCAAATAGGATTTGATACAGGTATTAATAGCTTAAAATTCGAAGGAACTATGGTTATAACAAGCATATGGGAAAATGGCGTTACATTTAATCCTAATGCTTTAGTATTTACAGAAAAGAAGATAGTTGGGACATTAGCATATAGACATGAATTCCCAGCAACTATGGCTCAAATGAATGATGGTAGAATAAAAGCTGAAGGATATGTAACTAAGAGAATACACTTAGATGACATAGTAGAAGAAGGATTTGGAGCATTAACAGGTCCAGAAAAGAAGAAACACGTTAAGATATTAGTAACACCAGATAAAGGTCTTTTATAAAAGAATCAGGGGGAACATAAATGTACAAGATAGTTAGTAAAAGAGAGCTTACAAATAATATATTTTTAATGGATATAGAAGCTCCAAGAGTAGCAAAATCAGCACAGCCAGGTCAATTTATTATTATTAAGAATGATGAAAAAGGTGAAAGAGTACCTTTAACTATTGCAGGTTATAATAGAGAAGAAGGAACTGTAAGTATAGTATTTCAAACAGTTGGTAAAAGCACACAAGAACTAGCTCAATATGAAGTTGGTTCTTATGTAGCAGACTTTGTTGGACCATTAGGACAGCCAAGTGAATTTATTCATGAAGATTTAGAAAGCTTAAAAAAGAAAAAGCTAATATTCATTGCTGGGGGAGTAGGTGCTGCACCTGTTTATCCTCAAGTTAAATGGATGCATGATAATGGAATAGATGTAGATGTTATTGTTGGATCTAGAACAAAAAATTTATTAATATTAGAAGAAGAAATGAAAGCAGTAGCTGGAACTCTTTATGTAGCAACTGATGATGGAAGCTATGGATTTAATGGAAGAGTTACTGATTGTTTACAAGGTCTAGTTAACGAAGGAAATAAGTATGACCATGCAGTTGTTATAGGACCTATGATAATGATGAAATTTATGGCAGATTTAACTAAAAAATTAGATATACCAACTACAGTAAGCTTAAATCCTATAATGGTAGACGGAACAGGAATGTGCGGAGCTTGTAGAGTAACTGTTGGTGGTGAAATTAAATTTGCTTGTGTTGATGGACCGGAATTTGATGGTCACTTAATAAATTACGATGAATCAATGAGAAGACAAGCTATGTATAAAACAGAAGAAGGTAAAGCTAAACTAGCATTAGAAGAAGGTAATACGCATAGTCATGGTGGCTGTGGTTGCAGAGGTGATAAGTAATAATGGATATGAAAGAGAGAATGGTAAGAGTACCTGTAAGAGAACAAAATCCAAAAGTTAGAGCAACAAATTTTGAAGAAGTTTGTTTAGGATACAATGAAGAAGAAGCGATTAAAGAAGCTTCAAGATGTTTAAATTGTAAAAATCCTAAATGTGTAGAAGGCTGTCCAGTATCTATTAATATTCCAGGATTTATTTCACATGTTAAAGAAGGTAACTTTGAAGAAGCAGCAAAAGAAGTTTCAAAGTATAGTGCACTACCAGCAGTCTGTGGTAGAGTATGTCCTCAAGAAAGTCAATGTGAAGGAAAATGTGTTTTGGGAATAAAAGGTGATTCAGTATCAATTGGTAAGCTTGAAAGATTTACAGCTGATTGGGCAAGTTCTAATAACGTAGATTTAAGTGAAACAGCATCTAAAAATGGAATAAAAGTAGCTGTTATAGGAAGTGGCCCATCAGGACTAACTTGTGCAGGAGATTTAGCTAAAAAAGGATATGATGTTACTATATTTGAAGCACTTCATAAAGCGGGTGGAGTTTTAGAATATGGTATACCAGAATTCAGACTTCCAAAAGAAAAAGTAGTTAAAAATGAAGTTGATAATATAAGAAAACTTGGCGTTAAGATTGAAACTAATGTTATTGTAGGTAGAACAATAACAATTGATGAACTTTTTGAAGAAGAAGGTTTCAAAGCAGTATTTATAGGTTCAGGAGCAGGTCTTCCTAAATTCATGGGAATAGAAGGAGAAAATGCAAATGGAGTATGTTCTGCAAATGAATTCTTAACAAGAGTAAACTTAATGAAAGCAGCAGTTGATGGATATGATACACCTGTTAGAGCTGGTAAAAAAGTTGCTATAGTTGGTGGCGGAAATGTTGCTATGGATGCAGCAAGAACTGCATTAAGACTTGGAGCAGAAAGTCATATAGTATACAGAAGAGGTGAATCAGAACTTCCAGCAAGAGTTGAAGAAGTACATCATGCTAAAGAGGAAGGTGTAATCTTTGATGTTTTAACTAATCCAAAAGAAATATTAGTAGATGAAAATGGATGGGTTAAAGGAATGAAATGCATTAAGATGGAACTTGGAGATCCGGATGAATCTGGAAGAAGAAGTCCAGTTGAAATTGCAGGATCAGAATTTATTATTGATGTAGATACTGTAATAATGTCACTTGGAACATCACCAAATCCATTAATATCTTCAACAACTAAAGGATTAGATATAAATAAGAGAAGATGTATAATTGCTGAAGATGAAACTGGATTAACATCAAAAGAAGGTGTTTATGCTGGAGGAGATGCAGTAACTGGTGCTGCAACAGTAATTCTTGCTATGGGAGCAGGAAAAAAAGCAGCTAAGGCAATTGATGAATACTTAACTAAATAATTTAGATATATTGAACTAAGCACACACTTATAAAAAGTCCTTTACTTAAATAAAATGAGTAAAGGACTTTTTTAATGTATAAGAAATTATAGAATTTTTGAAGATTGAAAGGCTGATGAAATCTAAGATTATGGATATATTTTTGAATTGACAATGTATAATGAACAATTGACAATTTAGGATGAAATCACAACGTGATTTCTAAATATATATTTTTTAAGAAAGCCAGTTGCTTTCAACCATAATTGTCCATTGTCAATTGTAAATTGTTCATTAAAGGGTGGCGCAGCCACTTTTGTTCTAACTATTTTTATATAGTATTGGATAATATGGTAATTATTTAAAAATAAATGTAATTGAGTAAATATTAAATAATAATAAAATTTTAGCTATAAAAATAAGTTTCTACAAAAAACGACCAATTCAGTAAAAACTATTTAAAAAATGAAATGAATCGTATATAATGTAGCTATAAATATAAAATATAAAAACTATTTTTATAAAACCAGATTTTAAAATTTAATTATATTAAAATATTATTTTAAAACATAATAGAAGCATATTAAAAATACTTAAATTTTACTTATAGTAAGGGGATAGGGGAATGTTAAAAACAATAAAAAATAAACTGATTTTTCTTGTAACTATTTTTGTAATTACTATTATATCTATGGGTATTTATTCAGTAAGAACTTTAGATGTTGTAAATCAAAAATCAACAGTTATTGCACAAGAATGGGTTCCAGCAATTATATATTCAGAAGAATTAAATACTATGACATCAGATTTTAGGCTTCTTGAATATGATCATATTATTGCAACAAGTCCAGAAACGATGCAAGAAAAAGAAAAAGCTATGGAACAAAAGAATGCAGAAATACAAAAAAAATTAGATCTTTACTCAGAAACTATAGGAACAGAAGATGATAAGGTATTATTTAATAGTATTAAAGAAGAGTGGAATAAATACTTAGAATTAAATAAACAAGTAATTACTTTAAGTAGAGAATTAAAAACAGAAGAAGTAATGAATATAATGAATAATGAATCAAAAGAAGCTTTTGATAAAGCATCTTCTGCTTTAGTGAAATTAGCTGATCTTAATGTAAAAATGTCTGAACAAGAAAGTTTAAATGGTGACAAACAATATAGTGCTACTGTGAAAATAAATATTATTATAATAGTAATATTAAGTATAGCAAGTGCAATTTTTGGAGCACTTATTATTAAGTCTATAAGAAGACCATTAAATATTTTAAAAGTTGAATTAGATTCTTTATCAGAAAGAGGAGGGGATTTAACTCAAGAAATAAAAATTAATTCTGAGGATGAAATAAGTGATTTAGCCAAGAGTTTAAATAAATTCATACAAAATTTAAGAGAAATTATTAGAACTGTTAATGAAAGTTCGGATGATATAGAAAATGTTGTAGATATTATAAAAGGTAATGTTACAAATTTAAATTCGGACATAGAAGAAGTTTCAGCAACAACAGAACAACTTGCTGCAAACATGGAAGAAACAGCAGCTTCAGCTGAAGAAATGTTAGCAACATCACATGAAATAGAACAAGCAGTAAACTCTATTGCGCAAAAGTCTCAAGAGGGAGCAATTAAAGCGGGAGAGATAAATAAAAGAGCAGAGGATACTAAGATATATGTACAAGCTTCTCAAGAAAAAACAAATGAAATATTTGCAAATACAAAAGTAGAATTAGAAGAAGCTATACAATCATCAAAAGTTGTTGAACAAATAAATGTACTTTCTGAGTCAATAATGCAAATAACATCACAAACTAATCTTCTAGCACTTAATGCTGCTATAGAAGCTGCAAGAGCTGGAGAAGCAGGAAAAGGATTTTCAGTTGTCGCAGAAGAAATAAGAAAACTTGCAGAACAATCAAAAGACACAGTAATAGAAATTAAAAATATAACAGGAAAAGTAACAGATGCAGTTAAAAATCTTTCAAACAGTTCAAATAAATTATTAAAATTTATGTCTGTAGAAGTAGATAGTGATTATAAGAATATGTTAGATGTAGCAGATAAATACAGTAAAGATGCTGACTTTGTTGATAATCTTGTAGCAGATTTTAGTTCAAGTTCAGAGGAACTTTTAGCATCACTACAAGATGTAATTAGAACTATAGATGGAGTAGCACAAGCAGCTGGTGAGGGAGCAGGTGGTACTACGGATATTGCAAGTAGTATATTACAGGTTAACGATAAATCTAATGATGTTTTAGAGAATGCATTAAGATCACAAGAAAATGCTCAAAAACTAAAAGAAGAAATTTCTAAATTTAAGGTTTAGAATATACTTAATTTTAGAATATAGATTAAATAATTATAAGGGTAGACATTAAATGTTTGATATGCTCTCTTTATAATAGATGGTTTTATTATTTTAACTGTCTATTATAAAGGGGGCAGTTCAATTATATGATGTCTGCCTTTGTTTTTATTCTTAAATGTTTTTAGATAAGTTTATTCCACAACTATTTGCTAAAAATAATGCTTGGGTAGTGGATATTTAGTATTTTGAATATTTGAATTTAATTTATAATAACTATTTTAGAGATTAGATAATTCTATAAAATATATCATTTGATAATTATTATTTATATAAAATGCTTTAAATATTAACAGATAAACAATATAAGAGGTGAAAAACTACAAAAAGCGACTAAATGATCAAAATTCGTTTTAAAATTTTAACAAATAATATATAATACTATAATAGTGCAAAAGTGATTGAATAATTTTACAACTGAATAAAATAAAAAAATACAATTTTGTAAAATTAAATTATATTAAAAATACAATTTTATTTAATTTTGCAAAAATATAGACGAAAATACATATAAGGTATTAAAATTTTATTTATAAATAGTAAGGAGCTAAAGATATGTTAAAAACAATAAAAAACAAATTGATTTTTCTCGTAGCTATTTTTGTAATTACAATTATATTTATGGGTATTTATTCAATAAAAACTTTAAATAATGTAAATAAACAATCAACAATCATAGCACAAGATTTTATCCCAGCAATGATATGTTCAGAAGAATTAAATACAATGACATCAGATTTTAGATTACTTGAGTATAGTCATATAGTTGCAACAACTCCAGAAATTATGGAAGAAAAAGAAAAAGCTATGGAAGAAAAAGAGAAAGAAATACAGAAAAAATTAGACATTTATTCAAAAACTATATATGGAGAAGAAGATAAAGAATTATTTAATATTGTTAAAGAAGAATGGAACAAATACTTAGGATTACATAATCAAGTTATTGCTTTAAGTAAAGAATTAAAAATACAAGAAGCAATGAATATAATGAATCAGGATTTAAGAGAAGCTTTTAATAAAGCATCATCTTCTTTAATAAAATTAGCAGATCTTAATAAAAAAATGACTGAAAATGCTAGTTTACAAGGTGATAAAGAATATAATGAGTCTATTAAAATAAATATAATAATAATAGCAGTATTAAGTGTATTAAGTATAATGTTTGGAACTATTATTATTAATGCTATAAGAAAGCCGTTAAATGTTTTAAAATCAGAATTAGATTCATTAGCAGAAAGAGGCGGAGATTTAACGCAAGAAATAGAAATAAATTCAGAAGATGAAATAAAAGATCTTTCAATAAGTTTAAATAAATTTATACAAAATTTAAGAGCGATTATTAGAACTGTTAATGAAAGTTCTAATAATATAGAAGATGTTGTAGAACTTATTAAAGATAATGTTACAAATTTAAACTCAGACATAGAGGAAGTATCAGCAACTACAGAAGAACTTGCTGCAAATATGGAAGAAACAGCAGCTTCATCTGAGGAAATGTTAGCAACATCGCAAGAGATAGAAGAAGTGGTTAAGTCTATTTCGCAAAAATCTCAAGAGGGAGCTATTAAAGCAGGAGAGATAAGTAATAGAGCAGTAGATACTAAAATGAATGTACAAGCTTCAGAGAAAAAGTCAACTGAGTTATTTAAAAGTACAAAAGTAGAATTAGAAGAAGCAATACAAGAATCAAAAGTTGTTGAAGAGATAAATGTACTTTCTGAATCAATAATGCAAATAACATCACAAACTAATCTTCTTGCGCTTAATGCTGCTATAGAAGCTGCAAGAGCAGGAGAAGCTGGAAAAGGATTTTCAGTTGTTGCTGAAGAAATAAGAAAACTTGCAGAGCAATCAAAAGATACCGTAATAGAAATTAAAAATATAACAGGAAAAGTAACAAATGCAGTTGGAAATCTTTCTAGTAGTTCAGATAAATTATTAAAATTTATGGCTGTAGAGGTTATTGGTGATTATAAAAACATGCTAGATGTAGCAGATAAATATAGCAAGGATGCCGAGTTTGTTGACAATCTTGTAACTGATTTTAGTTCAAACTCAGAGGAACTTTTAGCATCTTTACACGAAGTGCTTAAAACAATAGATGGAGTTTCACAAGCAGCAAATGAAGGGGCTGGAGGTACTACAGATATTGCAAGTAGTATTTTACAAGTCAATGATAAGTCTAATAATGTTTTAGAAAATGCATTAAAATCACAAGAAAATGCTCAAAAATTAAAAAAAGAAATTTCTAAATTTAAGATTTAGAATATATTTAATTTAAGGTTTTGCTTTAGCAGTATCTTAATATCAACACATATTTAAAACAAAAACTGATTTTAAAATATAATCTAAATTAATGATAGAGATAGATGTTATATATTCAAAATAATGTCTATCTTTATTTTTGTATAGCAAAATAAAACAATATATTTATAATAAGTAAAAGTTGAACAACTTATTTACAAATATGATAATACAAATGATAATCATTGTCAAGTAAGCCCCTTAGTGGTATATTATTACTATAAAGAATTTAGGTAATTAAATTTTATATTACATGATAATATTTGAGTTTTTATATAATTAAAAATATTTTATAGAGGAGTTTAAGAATGGAATGTATATTTAATAATCATGAATTAATTTGTCATGATCTTATCGAAAGCATTGTGTTTGCACTGGATGCAAAAGATAGTTATACTGCGAAGCATTCAATGAGAGTTGGTGACATGGCATGTGAAGTTTGTAAATTTTTAAATTTAAGTACTGAAGATAGAGAAATAATACATATTGCTGGGCATGTTCATGATATAGGTAAAATTGGAATTCCAGATAATATATTAAATAAAAAAAGTAAATTAAGCGAAGAAGAATGGAATGTAATAAAACAACATCCAGCCATCGGTGCAAAAATTTTAAGCAGTTCAAAAAAATTAGCAAAGATAAGTGAAATTATATTATATCATCATGAACGTGTTGATGGTAATGGATATCCAAAGGGATTAAAAGAAAATCAGATTCCATTAGGAGCTAGAATTATTTCAATATGTGATTCTATTGATGCTATGTTAAGCAAAAGAGCGTATAGAAATAGTTTAAAATTAAGTGCCTGTAAATTAGAAATAGAAAAAAATATTGGAATAATGTATGATGAAAAAATTGCAAAATGTGTATTAAACAATTGGGATTCTCTTAATAAAAGTATAAAAAGATAATTTTGAAATTATAGGGATAAAAATTTTCTACATAAGTAAAAATAAAAAATTACTAATAACTATTTAAGATATTATTATAATTTTTTATTTTAATAAAGTATTATGATAAAAATAAATTGTAAACTTAATTAATGCTAGAGGATGATAGAGAATGAAAAGTATTTATTTATTAAAAAATGATATGAATGGAGTGATATATTATTTACAAGATTTTATAAATAATCATAAGAAAATATTGATTATTATTTTAATTTTTATGTCTATTTCATTATTAGATGCATTGTATTGTTTTTTAGTTAATATTAAAGAACAACGAAAGTTTATGAAAGAATTAGAATTAGAAAGAGAAAAATATTTAATTGTAATAGAGCAGTTGAATGATATTATATTTGATTTTGATTTAATTAATGGAAAGGTAATAACTTCATCAAAGTTCAAAGAAAAATTTGGATGGAAATTAACATCAAGAGAACTAGACATAAACAAGTTAAAAGATTCTAAGATTTACACAGAAGACATATCTATAATAAAAAATATTATACCTAATATTGAAAATATGGAAAAACAATCAATAATAAAGAAGATAAGAATAAGAAAAAGTGATGGATATTACTTATGGTGTGAATTAATACTAAGTTATATTTATAGAAATAATAAGATTGTTCGCATAATTGGTAGAATTACAGATATTGATGATGAAGTGAGAGAACGAAATATACTTAAAGTAAAGTCAGAACGTGATCAACTTACTGATTTATATAATAAGTTAACGTTTTTTAATAAAGTAGAGGAAAGAATAAAGAATAATGAAAATAATGAAAGCATATTAGTTTTTATAGATATTGATAATTTTAAATTAGTAAATGATTGTTTAGGTCATATAAGTGGAGACGAAGTTTTGAGAGATGTTGCAAAAAAAATTAATAGTATCTTTGATAAAGAAATTAATATCAATGCTAGATTTGGAGGAGATGAGTTTTGTGTATTTGAAGAGAATTCATCTATTTTAATGATAAAGGAAAAGATAAAGAAGTTATCCATAATATTAGAAGAAACTTATATGGGGAAAAATGGGCAAAAAGTTAATGTTTCAGCAAGTATAGGAATTGTCTCTTATCCTTATGATGGGACAAATTTAAAAGAATTAATTGAAAAAGCTGATAGAGCATTGTATAAATCAAAAGAAAATGGAAAAAATCAAGTTACAATTTATAACGATGGTATTAGTATAAGTATATAAAAATAAATAAATTATGTTATACTTATAGTATTAAATTTTAATTGTAGGGTGGCGAAATTTGATGAGTATAAAAAGTATAAAGAAGTATACCAAGTTGATTTTATTATTAGTTTTTATTAGTTCTTTAGGCGGAGTTGGTTGTGGAAACCTTAAAGATAATGATACAAAACAGACTTCAGAATCAAATTCTACAGCAGAAGAGGTTCACATTAATTCGCCAGAGGGAATTGAAAATTTACCATTAGCAACTATAAAAGTTAAAGATTATGGAGTTATTGACGCTGTGTTATATCCAGAAACTGCTCCTAATACAGTAAATAATTTTATAAATTTAGCTAATAAAGGTTTTTACAATAACCTTAAATTCCATCGAATAATTAAAGACTTTATGATTCAAGGTGGAGATCCTAATGGAGATGGAACTGGGGGGCCGGGTTACTCAATTGAAGGAGAGTTTAGCTCAAATGGTATTCCAAATGGATTAAAACATACAAAAGGTGTACTATCTATGGCAAGAACCCAAAATCCTAATAGCGCAGGAAGTCAGTTTTTTATAATGACTGCAGATGCACCACATCTTGATGGAGAATATGCTGCTTTTGGTGAGGTGATATCAGGTTTGGATGTTCTTGAAAAAATAGTAAATGTTAAGACTAAATCAAAAGATATTCCTGAAGATGATGTGATTATTGAATCAATTACTGTTGATACTAAAGGTGTAGAATATAAAGAACCAAATAAAAAGTAGAACTATCTTTATAAATATATCATCATTGCTATTTAAGCTTTGATGATATATTTTTTATTCTTTAGGAATTTATATTATTAAAAAATTTGTGGATAAATTTTTTAATAATGTGTTTTAAAGGTATTATGAGTACCCCTAAAGAATAAAAAATAATCATATGCCGCACCATTATTCCTGCACTGCGTTTGGAAAGGGCGCATGGCTAAAAAAATCGACGGCTCCAAAGTCGCCTTAGCGATTTTGTTCTGTTGTACAAAAGGGGGAGATTTAAAATTGTTTACTAAAGATATGAATATTAATATGTGTAAAAACAAAAATGTTAGCACTTCTGAATCAGTACATTTAGGAATGCTTTTAGCCATTGTTGGGGGATTCCTTGATGCTTATACTTTTGTTTGTAGAGGTGGAGTTTTTGCAAATGCAGAAACAGGTAATATTGTTTTAGTAGGAGTAGAAGTAACAAAAGGAAACTTAAAAGGAGCTATCATGGCATTTTTACCTATTTTAGCATTTATAATAGGAGTTATTGTTGCAGAAACAATAAAAGAATTTGAATCCTGTATTAGAGTGGTAGATAGTCATCGTACTATTTTAATAATTGAGATGTTAGTGCTTTTTATTGTAGGATTTATACCACCTACAATTCCGGATATATTTGTAACTACAACTATATCATTTGTTTCATCAGTTCAAATATCTTCATTTCGAAAATTAGTTGATTCTCCATATAGTACAACTATGTGTACTGGAAATTTGAGAAGTGCTTCGCAAGCTGCATATATGGCTTTTAGAAAAAAGGATAGTACTTATACTATAAAATCAATTCGTTATTGTATAATTATAATATCATTTTTAATAGGTGCATGTTTAGGCGGAGTGTCAACTTTAAAAATTGGAGTTAAATCCGTTTGGATCTCAGTAGTTGTATTAATATGTGCTATTGTATTATTTAGTATAGATGAAAGAAGAATTAAAGAGCAGTCTTAAAAATGTAATTAAATTCAATTAAATGCTATTAAAAGTAATTAAATTGAATTTAATTACAGCTACCAATAAATTGGGAAAAAACTTATTTAAATCGAGAAAAAATAGGATATTCTCATATAATAACATATTACAAAAATTACAACATTTTACTATTTGATTATATAATTGGTACAATCTACTAAGGTTATTAGAATTATTTGGAGGGATAGTATAATGTTATATTCAGATATAAATCTCCAACATGAGATTTATAGAGAAGATGTTTTTGATATTGCAAAATGGTTGAAGGATGAAGAAGTATCTAAATTTCTAAACGAAAAAGATGGAATAACCAATAGCTTAGATAATTTGGCTAACAACTCAACATTACCTATAATGACTCAGTATTTTAATAATAATGGTCCATTTTATATGATAGAACATAAAAATAAATCTATTGGTTATTTAAAAATTGTTACTAAAGGTAATAATAACAGTGCAGAAATAGTTGTTGCTATTGGAGATAAGAAAAAATGGGGTCAGGGAATAGGCACAATAGCAGTAAAAAAAGCTTTAAGTGAGGCATTCTTAAAATACAGAGTTAAAAAAGTGGTAGCTAAAATTCATAAAGAAAATTATAGATCAAGCAAAGTATTTAAAAAAGTAGGGTTTATTGAAAATGAATTATTAGAAAAGGAAACAAAATACTTAATAACATTTAATAATTATATTAGTCAATTTAGCAGTTAAAGTCAGAAAAATTATATTCTGTCCATGAGCTTTATACTACAATATCAACACTGTTTTAAAACATAGCCTTAGATATAAGATGAAATAAATATTTTTTATGTGTTAGGAAATACTATTTAATATTAAATAGATAACTAAGGAGGAGTTAATATGAATTTCCCTAATTCATTTCCAGCACAACATCAAAATCAACATCCAGGATTTGAATATGAAATGAATCCAATTCCAATATATTATGATCAACAATATAATAAAAAAGGTGACTTATTAAATAATAAAGTTGCAATAATTACAGGTGGAGATAGTGGAATAGGAAGAGCAGTAGCAGTAGCTTATGCTAAACAGGGCGCAGATATAGTAATCGTTTATTATAATGAAAACAGAGATGCAGAAGAGACTAAAAAACTTATAGAAAATGTAGGAAGAAAATGCATTATTATAAATGGTGATATTGGAAAAGCAGACTTTTGTAATGACGTAGTTAAAAGAACTATTGATGAGTATGGAAAATTAGATATATTAGTAAATAATGCAGCAGTTCAATATGAGTGCCAAGATATAAAAAATATATCTGATGAACAATTTGACAGAACTTTTAAAGTTAATGCATATGGAACATTTTATATGACAAGAGCTGCATTAAAACATTTGAGACAAGGAAGTTGTATAATAAATACAGCTTCAGTTGTGGCTTTTAAAGGAAATGAAACTTTAATAGATTACTCTATGACAAAGGGTGCTATAACTGCATTTACAAGATCATTAGCACTTTCACTTGCAAAACGTAAAACTGGAATAAGAGTAAATGCTGTTGCTCCAGGTCCTATTTGGACCCCACTTATACCCTCTAGTTTTGATGCAAATAAGGTATCGACTTTTGGATCAGACACCCCTATGGGAAGAGCGGGTCAACCTGTAGAATGTGCTGGAGCATATATTTTTTTAGCTTGTGAATGTGCATCATATATTACAGGGCAAACAATACACATCAATGGTGGAGAAATAGTTAATTCATAATATAAATAATATTGTTTCTAAAATTGATTAAAATAAGGCTTAAATTTTGCAGAAAGTAGGACTTAAGTCTTATTTTTAGTTAAGTATAAATTATACAGAATTAAATTAAGTTATAGCATCAAAGATGATTTCTAAATTATATAGAAATCATCTTTTTAGTTTTATAAAAAATTAAATCATTTGGTAAAAAATATCAAAAAACAAAGAAAATATAGAATAAAATTCAAAAATAGTATAATTTAAGTAAATATGGTTGACATAAGGCGAAATGTAGATTATCATAATATATGATGGTAATATTTTACAGACAAGTATTTATCATAAGTAAACAACATTTAATAATTAAAATTTTTTATATAAATTATTATTATTAAAAAAATGATTATAGGAGAAATGAATATGAATATAAAGATAAGAGCTATAGAAACAGAATATCCAGAAAATATTGTAAAGAATGAATTTTATATAAATCATTTTAAGGAACAAGGAAAAGATATAAATAGATTATTAGAAGCTTTCGGCAGAAAAGAAAGAAGAATAGTAGATAATGATACTGATACAACACTTAGCATGGGAATTAAGGCTTCATTAAAAGCATTAGAAAGTGCAAATCTTACAGGAGAAGATATAGATTTAATTATATTTTCAAGTCAATTTCCAGAATATATATGTCCAACTCAAGCATTAATAGTACATAATGCCATAAAAGGAAAAAGTGATACCATAGTAATGGATTTAAATGTAAATTGCCTTGGTATGTTAGTAACACTTGATACAGCATCAAGACAATTAATTCAAAATAATAAACTTAAAAGAGCATTAATAATAGGTTCAGACTATGCTTCAATTCATATGAAAAGAAACGATGAATTGTGTTATCCAATGTTTGCAGATGCAGGATGTGCAATGATTTTAGAAAAAACTGATGAAGATTGTGGATTTATTGATTCTGATTATTTTACTGACAGTAGAAAATATAGTTCTGTAATGTATCCAGAATGTGGTTCATCTTCATATTATAAGGATACCACATCTTATGATGATATGAAATTTGGATGGACAGAATGTGATGATGATGTAGTTCATATAGCAATAAATTCTATTAATAAATTATTAAAAGATAATAATTTAGAGGTATCAGATATAAGTGCCTTTTGTCTTTCACAATTTGCACTTCCTATAATAAATGGATGCATAGATGGTTTAAGATTAGATCCAGAAAAAGTTATTTTTGTAGGCGATAAGTTTGGATATACAGGGACAAGCTCACCTCTTATGGCATTTCATGATGGAATAAAGAGTGGAAAAATTAAAAGAGGGGATTATGTAGTATTCTGGTCTATTGCAGCTACTAGAACAGCTTGTTCTGTTTTGTTTAAGTATTAGGGTCTGTTTTAGCAAAGTGTTGATTTTTGACTCTCACTTAACGATTCTCAAAGTCCAATTACAATGCCACTTTGACCTATTGCATATATCAACGCATATTTAAAAGAGATTCAGATATTAAAATAATTATCTAAAATTAAGAATATAAATAAGCATAAAATAGATTTTATTAATAATAGAGTATATTTATATGAGTATATATGGGGGAAAGCAACATGGAGAAAATTAAAAATTTAATTGAAGACTTTAGTAAAAGACCTGAAGTAGAAAGTATTGCACTTGGAGGATCAAGAGCTACTAAATTAAATGATAGCAATTCAGATTATGATCTATATGTTTATTTAAATTCTGACTTATCTAAGAAAATTAGAAAAAATATATTAGACAAATATTGCAAGTATATAGAATTAAATAATACTTATTGGGAAGCAGAAGATGATTGTTATTTAAATGATGGAATAATTATTGAAATTATTTATCGTAGTATGGATGACTTTGATAAAGAATTAAAATCAGTAGTTTTAGATGGCAATGCATATAATGGATACACAACTTGTATGTGGTCAAATGTAAATCAATGTGTAGTTTTATATGATAGAAATAATAAGCTACAAAAATTAAAAGATAAATATAATATTAAATATCCTAAAGAATTAAGAAAAAATATTATAGAGAAGAATTTAAAACTATTAGATGGATATATTCCTTCATTTTCTATGCAAATAGAAAAAGCAATAATTAGAGGAGACATAGTTAGTATTAATCATAGAATTACAGAATTTCTAGCTAGTTATTTTGATATAATTTTTGCAGTTAATGAATTACAACATCCAGGAGAAAAAAGATTAATTTCAATATGTTTAAGTTCTTGTAAAGATTTACCTAAAAATTTCGAAGAAAATTTAGATAAACTTCTATCAGGAAATAGAAATAAAGAAGAGATCATGTCAGTGGTAAACAATATTGTAGATAATATAAAAGAATTAGTTTTAAATACCAAATAATTATGATAGATTTAAAACTTAAGGCACAATCAAAAAAATATATCCTTAGGATAAATTCCTAGGGATATATTTTTTATTTATTAGCAGGTTCCCATTTGCAACGAACTGGTGAAACTATTAATTCTTCTTTTTTTAATTCTTTAAAAGCTTTATCAATATCTTTACGATCTAATCCAGAAAGCTTTTCAACTTCACCAGCACTTAATGGTTTGTTTGCTTCGCTCATAGTAATGATGAAGAAATAAATTAAATATTTTACAAATTATATTAGTGAATTCCATATTCTCCAGTAGTTGAATCAATAAAAAGAGGTATTTTAGGTTGAATAAATGTAAATAGAGTAAATAAAAATATAGTAATAAAGAAAAGACTAGAATATAGATAATTATTACTTAGATCATAATTAGCATAAACTTTAAATCCAATGTATTGTCCGATAGATACTCCTAGGACTAATGAGAAGATGTCTAAAACTAAAGAGTGAATTCCTAGAGCACCAGTATAAGTATAATAAAAAATAATTATTGTAATTGAAGAAATTATCATTGAAATTGTGCAAGAACAAAACCATTTTTTCCAATCTAATATTATATCATTGAAAATAATATAGGATATAATATACCAAATTATTGTAGGATATACAGCAAGTTTTAAGTGCTCCCAGATACTTTCATTAACAGGAGTAAATAAACCAACTAATAAAGAATTATTACTTAATTTATATGTGTAATGAAATAATGTTGCAAGTAGTACTATAAAGGGAATTGACAATAGGAAATATAATTTATAATAAAAATACATCTGAAACATTATGAGTCCCTCCTAAGTATAAATTGTTTTATCATTACTATAATATATAGCAATAATGCACTTAATTATGAGTTGTGTTAAAAATTATTTTAAATGAAGGAATATATTTTGTTATTGAAACAAGAAAATGAAAATTTTGTGATGGATTTTCAGAAAAATATTGAAAAATGCTAGTAGATTTTAAGTTTGGTATGTATTAAAATATCTATTAAAGCAATATGCAATATGTTTTTAAAAATTATAAAAAATACAATTATTATTGGGGGAATTTAAAATGTTAAAAGTTACAAAGACAGATAAAGCGCCGGCAGCAATAGGTCCGTATTCTCAAGCTGTAAGTTTTGGAGATTTATTATTTACATCAGGACAAATTCCGTTAGATCCATCAAGTGGAGAAGTTATTGGAAAATATATTGAAGATCAAGCTACTCAAGTTATGAAAAACATTAGTGCTATATTAGAAGATAATCATCTTGATTTTTCTAACGTTATAAAAACAACTTGTTTTCTTGCTAATATGAGTGATTTTTCTAGGTTTAATGAAGTTTATGCAAAATACTTTATTAGCAACCCTGCACGTTCTTGTGTTGCAGTAAAAGAATTACCTAAAAATGTATTATGTGAAGTGGAAGTAATAGCGGCTAAATAATAAAAAAGACTATACCTGTTAAGAAATAAACTTAAGGTATAGTCTTTGATTAATTTAAAGAAAGAATTTAATTTATAGAAACAGTTTTTATTGTAACATTATTTTTTAATAATTCAGTCTTAATATTTTCAGAAATATCGTTTTTGCTTGCTTTTTATAACTATTTAAACTTTTTTCTAAACTTTATAAAATGAATTTGGATTTCTATAGTAATAGTTGAAATGAATCCAAGAATACTGAGTATAGTATTATAATAAGTTATATTTTGTAAAAAGTAATATGAGAATATTAAACTTATGTATTAATCAAAATGAGCCTTAATGTTTTAAGGCTCATTTTGGTGTTCCATTATCTTTTATGCTTGGAATTGTTATTATTATTCATATTTCTATTCATGTTGTTCATATTATTTCTATTCATATTATTCATGTTATTCATATTATTCATACCATTAAATGGATTACCACCATTATTTTGATTTCCCATAAGCATATTCATAATAGGATTATTGTTCATATTAGAATTATTCATCATATTAGGATTCATTCCGCCCATAAGCATGTTTAAAAGTGGGTTACCACCCATTCCTTGAGCTTGGTTGTTATTTCCACCGCCAAACATATTCATCATAGGATTACCATTCATCATAGGATTGTTTCCCATCATTTGATTTCCGCCCATCATAGGATTGTTTCCCATCATAGGATTACCACCCATAGTATTCATCATACCAGCTAGTGGACTATTAGGAAATAATGCACTAAATATCATACTTAATAATGGATTCATACTATATTCACCTCAAATATTTATTGCTGTTACTGTATAGTATTATTATTAAAGTTAAAACGGTACTTAAATTATATAAGATATAGTAATATAATAAATATTTTATGTTTCTTAATTGCTAATTGTAGTTTCATAATAATATGAAAATGGAATCTATTAATAAAAAATCTTTCCGTAAGAGTAGTAATAATAAACTTAATTTAAAAGTATTTATTAAATATAGTAATAAGAAAAAAATTGAAAATTTTTCTTGTGAATTAAAATATATTATTAGGATAAAATAACATCATAATATTATAGGAGGTGTGATTTTATGAATAATAATGAAGGAATGTTAGGGGGAGTACCAACTAATATTACTAAAGAAGTTACTACACCTAACAGTAATTCACAATTAATATCAGCTGTAATAAAAAGTTCAGGGGAAATAACAGGATATGAACTTTCAAATGGTCAAAGAATATCTAAAGAAGAAGGAGTGAAAATGGCCAAAGATGGGAAAATAGCTGGTGTATCAGTTAGTGTTTCCAGAAAAGGAGAAGAATATCTTAGGAGTTTACCAGATCAAAATGAATCAAATAATTTAAGCGCGCTACCAACAATTAGTGAGTAAAAAATAGAGATATAAATAAATTTAATAGTAAATAAAAATAGTTGAGATTAAAATCTCAACTATTTTTTATATAATGCAATTATTCTAAATTTAATTTATTTTTTATGATGTAATTAGTTATTAAGAAATAACATATGAAGAAGATGATGTTAATAACTATAGCAGTAATAAAAATTCCGTGCAATTGATTTATTGAAGATATATTCCATGAAATCATAGAATTAGAAACCTTATCTGAAAAAACAATAGATATAGTAGAAAGAATGGCATTCATAATAAGATTTAAAACTATAAATGCTCCAAAAGAAGACAATATTTTTCTCTTATTAAATAAGTGACCTATTGAAATAGAAGCATAGATCATAATAATACCCATAGCCATTTGAATTAATGCGGCAATTATAAATTCTAAACCAACCATATAACCACTTACACCCCAATATTGATAAACAGATGAAAAAGCAGTGCATAAATCTTTAAAGAAATTTGGATTAAGTGCATTAGAATTAAATGCTAAAATTAATACTGAAATTATTGCCACAATACCACTTACGATAGTCCACATAACAGCAACTAAAAGTTTACTACATATATTTTGCCAAGGTGCTACAGGCAATGTATGCATTAAATAACCTTCATCACCAAGAATATTTTTATAAAATCTTTGTACAATTATAAAAAATGTTACTATAAATACTGCAGCCATAGTACATCCATAAGCAAATACACTAAGGACAGCTGGAATTCCTCCTAAAGTATCTGTATTAAGAACAGAAAAATCATTATTCATAAAAATTTTATTAATTAGTGCAAATATTAAAAGTGCAGCATAAAGCGGAAGCAATACTCTTCCAGTTGCTTTTGTCTCATATTTCATTAATTTTCCTAACATTTAAATACCTCCCTAAATAAAGCATCAACACTTTTTCCATGTTCTTCTCTAATTTCATCAACACTTTTTGTCAAGTATATTTCACCATAAGATATAAATACAACATCATCTAATACTTGTTCAATATCTGATATTAAATGTGTAGATATAATTACAGTTGCATTTTCATTATAATTATTAATAATAGTGTTTAAGATATAATCTCTAGCAGCAGGGTCAACACCGGCTATTGGTTCATCTAAAAAGTAAAGTTCAGCATCTCTACTCATTACTAAAATAAGTTGTACTTTTTCTTTTGTACCTTTAGACATAGTTTTTAATTTGTCATTAGGATTAATATTTAAATTTTTTAACATATCATAAGCTTTATCAGAATTGAAATCTTTATAAAAATCCTTAAATAAATTTATGATGTCAGATACTTTCATCCAATCATTTAAATAAGTTCTTTCTGGTAAATAAGAAACTATTTTTTTTGTTTCAACTCCAGGTTTATTTCCATTAATTAATATTTCACCGCTTGTAGGTGTTAATAGGGAATTAGCAAGTTTTATTAATGTACTTTTACCGCTACCATTTGGTCCTAAAAGGCCAACAATTCTACCACGATTAATTGTTAAATCAATTCCTTTTAAGGCTTGTTTTCCACCATAATTTTTAAGTAAATTTTTACATTCTAATATAGGTGTATTATTCATTATTTCATCTCCTTCATAAATTCATCCATAATATTCAGTATTTCATTTTCGGTATAGCCTATATTTTTCATATTATTAAGAAAGCTTTCAATTTCTTTTTTAGCTAGATCATTTCTAATTTTATTAATCAAGTCTATATCCTCCGTAATAAATCTACCACTTGTTCTTTGTGTAAATACTAATTTTTTTCGTTCAAGCTCAGTAAGAGCTTTTTGCATTGTATTAGGATTAACAGATGCTTCACTAGCAAGTTCTCTTACTGAGGGTAATTTATCACCAATTTTATATATACCAGAAATAATTCTTAATTGCAGTTGATCTATTAACTGTAAATATATTGGCCTATCATCTTTGAGTTCCCAACCCATATTTTCAACTCCTTGTATTATTGTATTAATAACATAATACAATAATACAGCTATATACTAATTTTGTCAATACTATGTTTGGAATTAATAGGATAAAAACTAAAATAATAGAATATTAACATTTTCAATATTCTTAAGTTTAATTAATCGGTGAGATTTAATTATGCATATATAAACACAGATTATAAATTAAATAAGAATAAATATGTTTTAATAGAAGAGCATGTATAAATATGTTATTATATTTTATAAAGTAGGTTAGGGGAGGGTGAATTATGAAAATAGGAACAAATGAATTAGAAAGAGCAAATTTGTTAAACATTAAATTATTATTAATTTTATGTTTAATATTAATAGTGCAGTCATATATTTTACATGGGTTAGTTAGAGGGACAACTACATTAATATTTTGTATATTTGTAACTGTATGTGTAATATGCATAAAAAAATTTGTAAGTAATTCTTTGATATGTGGAATAGGAATTCCGCTTGTTATAATGATAGCAGAATTAGTTTTTGTAATTTTAGCAGGTGGAACAGGTTTTGCTATAATATTATTTTTATCCACTTTAGTAATGAGTTCATTATACTTTGATCATAAAATAATAATAGGCTATTCAATAATATTAAATGTAATTATATTATTTATTCAGTTTATCATAGGGTTTAATTTATTAGGAAGAGGACAAGGTATAGATATATTTGTAACTCAATTTACTGCAGTAATAATATCAGAAGTAACATTATATTTTATGGTTAAATGGTCAAAAGAAGCATTAGAGAATTCAATTCAGTCTGAAAATGAAATAAAATGTGCCATTTTAAAAATAGGCAATACTACTAATAATATAATTAGTCAAATAAATACATTAAATGAAAGTACTAAGAGTACAAGAGATCAATCACAAAGTGTAACAAGAGCAATGGAAGAAATAATTCAAGGTATAGAAGTTCAAGTGACTAGTATGTCTGACATTACAAATTCTGTTCAGTATATTAAAGAAGAAATAAATTCAACATTAAAATTATCAAATGAAATTGAGGACAGCTCTAAGAATCTTAGTATAAAGACAGATGAGAACTTTTCAAGTATTAATATAGCAAGTGATCATATTAATAGCATTAGAAATATAATGAGTGAAGCTAATTTAACAGTAATAGAATTCAGTGATAATATGAAACAAGTTATAAATGTACTTAAAGGAATAAAAGAAATTTCAGAACAAACTAATCTTTTAGCACTTAATGCATCTATAGAAGCGGTAAGAGCGGGGGAAGCTGGTAAGGGATTTGCTGTTGTTGCAGAAGAAGTACGAAGTTTATCTGAAAAAACTAAAGAAACAACTAATGAAATAGAAGAATCTATTTTAGGTATACAAAGTAAGATAGAAATGGTAGTTAAATCTGTTAAAAAAGGTGATGAAGAAGCAGAAAAAGGTAAAGATATTATAGAATCTACTTTGATTAGTTTTAAAGATATGCAAAAAATGTTTGAAAATATCAAAGATGACATATATAAAGAATATGGATTAGTGGAAAAAATAAATTCATTAGTAGACAATGTACAATCAAATGTTGAAAGTACAACAGCTATTACTGAACAATATGTAGCTAATACAGAAGAAGTAACAACACTACAAGAAGAACAGGAAGAACAAATTAACAGCATACAAGAAAGTGTTGAAAACATATACAATGAAGCAACAGAACTAACGAGTTTATTTTCAAATGATTAAATAACAAGGATATGTTTTAGTAAAATGTTAATATATGTATAAACAAATTGGACGGAGCAATTAATGTTTTATTAATTGCTCCGTATTTATTTTCATAGATATTATTCTAAAATTTCTCCAGAAGTAGAAATGGTTACAATTTGCCAAGGTATTACTTTTCCACTTTCCATAAGTGCTTTTTTTATGGCATTAACTATTCCAGCACAACAAGGTACTTCCATACGAACAATAGTAATACTATTTATTTCATTATAATTTAATATTTCTATTAGTTTTTCAGAATAATCAACATTATCTAATTTCGGACAACCTATCAAAGTAATTCTATTTTTCATAAATTTATTGTGAAAGTCTCCATAAGCATATGCAGTACAATCTGCTGCAATTAAAAGATTAGCATCATTTAAATATTCTGCTTTAGGTGAAACAAGTTTTATTTGAACTGGCCATTGATTTAATTGAGAAGATACAATATTTGTTTTTTCATTAGTTAAATCATTATGTTTTATAACTTTGGCATTAGAACCAGGACAACCTTTAGGTATATTTACATTATTATTTAAATTTAAAGTTTTAGGTATAGATGTTTTTTTATTTTCCATATTTAATTTGACTGCTTCTTCATCGTAGTCTAGAGCTTCTCTTTCTTCAAAAGAAATAGCATTTGTAGGACAAGAAGGTAAACAATCACCTAACCCATCACAGTAATCATCACGTAAAAGTTTAGCTTTACCATCAATTAATCCAATAGCATCTTCATGGCAAGCATCAACACAAAGTCCACAACCAGTACATTTATTTTCATCAATTTTAATAATTTTTCTTATCATAAAAATAACCCCCATAACAATGAATATTTATTAAACTACGTATTTCATAATATTGATTATAGTATATAGAGAATTTTAAATCTGTTTCAAATGTAACACATTTAAAGTAAATTTTATAAAATAATTTTAAATTATTAATGTAATAATTAATTTAAAATAGGTAATACTATACAAAATATTAATATGATTATTTATATAAAATACTAATTGTATTATGTAAACTTATAATTGCAAATTTACTCAATAATATATATAGATTTTTAGATACAATTATAAAAAGGAGGAGCAAAGTGAGAAAAAAATTTATATACGTAATACTTCCCATTGCTATAGTATTAATAACAGTTATTTCTTTAAATAGTTTTTTAAATAAAGAATTAGATGACATGTTAAGCAAGAAGGAATTAAGCAGCATAGACAAAGAATATGGAAGTATATACAAAGACAAGGGAGTGGTATTTAACGAATACGTTACCCAAAATAACGAACTAGTATTACAAGGGTCATCAGAGTTAGCTTCTCCAGTTTCACAATTACCTACAATATTTTTCCCAGTTAAAGGATTAGATACAATTGTTACAAATGGAAGATCTTATTCTCAACATTTACATCAAATATCTATTTTAGGAAGTCAACAACAAGTAGATATGGAAGGAAAGAAAGTTGCACTAATACTATCACTTCAATGGTTCTTAGATGAAAATGGAATAGATTCAGGAGGTTTTCAAGCAAATTTTTCACCAGTACAATTTTATGAGTTTTTAAGCAACGATAAAATAAGTAAAAATAATAAAAATCAATATGCAAAAAGGATATGTAGTTTATTAACCGGAAATACTCAATTTGGACCGGAAAGACTATATTCTAAAATATATATTAATGATAGTTTTTTTTATAAAATAGCTAATATAGCATTTAAACCTTATTTTATAGTAAGAAAAGAAATGGTTAAACTGAAAGATAAGGGATTATTATATAAAAAATTAAGAACTTTACCTCAAAGAAAAGCAATTAAAAGTGGAGCAGTTGATTGGAATGAAGAATATAAAAGAGCAGAAGAAGAAGAAGGCAAATCTAAAGTAACTAATAATGAATTTATGGTTTATGACTATTACTATAATAACAATTTAAAAAATAACGTAGATTCACAAAAAGATGCAAATAAGAATGTTGATTTAATGAAGTCAAAAGAATTTGAAGATTATGAGTTATATTTAGACACTTGCAATGAATTAGGAATAAGACCATATATAATTTTAATGCCTACTAATGGATTATGGTATGACCATATTGGAATTAAAAAAGAAGAAAGAGATAATTTTTATGATAAAGTACAACGAATGGCTGAAGGTAGAGGCTTTGACGTTTTGAATTTAAAAGATGAAGAATATACACCTTATTTTATGTGTGATGTAATGCATTTAGGATGGAAAGGATGGCTTAAAGTAGATGAAGAACTTTATAAACATTTTAAAGAATAATGAAGCACTAAAATTTGCTTTAATAAGTTCAATAATATTTATTTTTGCTATTTTAATATTAGCATTTGAACCATTTAATGAAATTCCATTTATATATAATCAATTTTAAAGAAAGGTGTAGTTAAAATGAAAATATTAGAAGGAATAAAGAAATTTTCAAAAAGTAATAGAGTTGCATTAACTTGTGATGGTGAATTTATGACATACAAAGAGTTAGATTATATATCTGAAAGTGTAGCAAGTTTTTTATTAGAAGAATTTAATAATGATAGAACTCCAATCATTATTTATGGTAATAAGGAAAATTTAATGATGGCAGTTATGATAGCAGCATTAAAATCAGGAAGAGCATATGTACCAATAGATATAAGCTATCCACAAGAAAGAGTAGAAGCAATTATTAGTGAAGTTAATTCTAAAATAATTATAGATTTTAGTGAAGGAAATATTTTCGATAATATATTAGTTTTAAAAGAAAAAGAAATTAAAGAAATAGTTAATGAATATAGCGGTTTAGAAGTAAAAGCAGAAAATTGGGTAAAAGAAGATGAAAATGCTTATATATTATTTACTTCTGGTAGTACAGGAAAGCCAAAGGGAGTACAAATAAGCAGTAACAATTTAGATAATTTTGTTGAATGGATAGCAGATTATTTGAATTTAGATGAAAATGAAGAAATATTTATGAATCAAGCAGCATATTCCTTTGATTTATCAGTGGCTTCAATTTATCCAGCATTATGTTATGGAAAAATACTACATGGATTTTCAAAGAATACTCTTTCAAATTTAAAGCAGATGTTTAACAATATTAAGAAGTCAGATATTAATATATGGGTATCTACTCCTTCATTTGCTGGAATGTGCATAACTGAAATAAATTTTAATTCTAATATGTTGCCCAAATTAAAAGCAATGGTATTTGTAGGAGAGGTACTTCCAAAGCCATTATGTGAAGCGCTTTTAAATAGGTTTCCAAATACAAGAATTATAAATGGATATGGTCCTACAGAAGCAACAGTAGCAATTAGTATAAATGATATGAATAAAGAAGTACTAGAACAAGACGGAAGTTTACCTATCGGGTATCCTATGAAAAATTCAATTGTTAAAATTATTGATGAAAATGGTAATAGTTTAAAAGATGGAGAAAAAGGAGAAATTATAATAGTCGGTCCTAGTGTAAGTAAAGGATATTTTAACAATGAAGAAATTACAAAAAAATCATTTTACTATGATGAGTATGATGGAAAACGATGCAGAGCTTACAGAACTGGTGATTTAGGATACTATGTTCATGGTAAGTTATATTATTGTGGTAGGAAAGATTTTCAAATAAAACTTAATGGATATAGGATTGAGATAGAAGATATAGAAAATAATTTAGTAAAAGTGAGTAATGTAAAGAATGCATCCGTTGTTCCAGTAAATAAGGATGGAAAGATAGCATATTTAACTGCTTTCATTGAATTAAAGAAAGATAATGGATTAAGTGGATTAAAAAATGGAATAATGATAAAAAAAGAACTAAGTGAATTAATACCTTCATATATGGTTCCTAGAAATATAAAAATAGTTAAAGAATTTCCTACTAATATAAACGGAAAAATTGATAGGAAGAAATTAGCGGAGGAATTATAATGAAGTTAACGCAATATGGAGATTATTTTTATTTATATTTATTATTATTAACATTTATTCCAGCGATAATATTAGCTTTAAATGGAGTTAAACCAAAGTATTATGGAATAATTGTTTCATTTCTTATGATTTTATTAATAATGACTAAAAGTATAGGATTATCTTTATTTCTAATATTTTTATTAATAGAAACATTTTTAATTTATATGTATTTATTTATAAGAAAGAAAACAGATAATAAATATATTTATTGGTTAATATTATTTTTATCAATGATTCCTGTTATTATAACAAAATTAGCAGGAGTTACTAAATATTCATCATTAATTGGATTTATTGGTTTATCATACTTGAATTTTAAAGCTATCCAAATGATAATTGAAATTTATGATGGAAGAATTACAGAAATAAATTTTACTACATTTATATACTTTATAATATTTTTTCCAACACTAAGTTCAGGACCTATTGATAGATGGAAAAGATTTGAGGATAATTTAAATACTAAAATAGAAAAAGAAACATATATAAATGAATATTTAATACCAGGATTCAAGAAAATAATTATAGCTATAGGTTATAAATTTGTTTTAGCGTATTTAATAGATACATATTGGCTTTTTAAAATATCTACAAATATAACAGTATTAAACAGTTTGAATTATATGTATGCATATACTCTATATTTATTCTTTGATTTTGCAGGTTATAGTTTGTTTGCAGTTGGAACTAGTTATATCTATGGAATTAAAACTCCGAAAAACTTTAATAAGCCTTTTATAAGTAAAGATATGAAAGAATTTTGGACTAGATGGCATATATCTTTATCTAGATGGTTTGGTGATTATATTTTTTCAAGATTTGTGTTAAGTTCAATGAGAAAGAAAAGATTTAAAAATAGATTTATAGCATCTCATGTAGCACAAATAATAACAATGTTTATAATGGGGTTATGGCATGGTTTAACTATATATTATATAATTTATGGATTATATCAAGGAACAGCATTAGTTTTAACTGATATATATCAAAGAAAATCAACTTATTATAAAAAGCATAAAAAAGAAAAGTGGTTTCAAATGACTGAGAGAGTAATAACATTTCATATAGTATGTTTTGGTATGCTAATATTTTCTGGATATTTATTTAAATAAAGAAAATACTATTACAATGAATTTAAAATTAAATTAATGGTCATGTTTTAAAGTAATGCTGACATTTTAATATAAAGCTTAAGGAATTATGTAGCATTTGTTGTACTAAATATAAAAGGGAAGTGTATTAATTATGAAAGATAAAGTATTAGAAATGTTTATTGAAGTTACTGGAAATGATGAAATTGCAGAAGATTTAGATTTAGATCTTTTTGAAGCAGGATTGTTAGATTCTTTAGCAATAATTGAAATGTTACTTCAAATAGAAGAAAAGCTAGGAATAAAATTACAACCTACAGACTTAGAAAGAGAAGATATGTCAACTGTAAATAAGTTAACTGAATTCTTAGAAAGTAGATAAACAAATTAAAAAGTTCTCTTTTATTATTTAAAATTAGGATCTGTTTTAAATGCGTGTTGATATATGCAATAG
>NZ_JAMQHY010000035.1:160684-192914 GCF_023845705.1 Clostridium sp. ZBS15 | reverse complement strand
CTCATTTTAGCATTCCTAAGTTCAATTACTCAGTCCACTTTGCTTATGCATATATCAACACTCTGCTAAAACATAGCTTAAAATTATAAAGAGAATTTTTTAATTTTAAATATAGAATCTATTTTGTGGAATTTTTGTAGTAATATGATATTTGACATTGCTTTTTTTATAATATATAATTTAGGAACAGACGAAAATTGAATATAAAAGTTTCAAACTTCGTTACTAACATGGGGGCGCTTTGGCTTCGACGGGGGTAAGAGGAGTTTGATAAGCGAGTCGAGGCAGCATGTCACCTCGTTAATCAAGTATGCAAAAAGATAAACGCAGAAGACAATTTTGCATTAGCAGCCTAATTTAGCGCTGTTCATCAGCCCGGGGTGCCCACGCTTCGGATCACTGGTGTCATTAAAGTGGGAAACGAAGTTTAGCAAAGCTTTGAGCTAAAGGGGTATTTATGAAGCTAGCAAGTATGTTGCCTGTCTATAGGCGTTCATATGAGCGAATTTTAATATATAGACTACACTCGTAGAAAGTCAGATGCATCTACTTTCGGACAGGGGTTCGATTTGTAACAAAGTCGCATTAGGGAGTGATCCTTAAGTGAAAACTTGGCTTTATCGGTGAAACCGTAGCAAGTAATGTTGTCGGCAATACCGAGAGGTATGTAAGGAAACTTAACAGCCTCGTATCGACTTATAGGTTCCTAAGGATATTATTTATTAATATTACGGAATACTAGGATAGAAGATTAAAACTATACTATGCTTCTATAATACGCCAAGAGTCTTGTAGAGATTGTCCACAAGATTAAGATATAGTCAGCACCATTAGAGATAATGGACGCCGGTGACCCCTCGCCTCCACCATAGAAAAAACTGTACATTTATTTGTACAGTTTTTTTATTTTATAGACATAAATTCATTATAAAATTCTTCTTTAAGTTTTAATAATTCATTAGAATATCGACCATTTCTCGGTGTTAACAAAGTTAAATTATTAATGAATTAAAGAGACTGTAAATGTTTAAAGACATTCTAATAATAATAATAATAAAATTGTTTTGAATACACTATATGGTTTTGGAAATAATAATCTTAAGTTCTATTTTAGTAATTATAGAAGCCAACCAAGAGTCTTACTAATGGAAGGAATGCTTAAAAAGCCACACTCATTTGAATCAGAAACTTTAAAGGGAGTATACATATGTATAATGATATATTAAAAAGAAAAGAAAAAATTATTATTACAGCCATTGATTTATTAGATGAGGCAGGAATACTTGGGTTAACCACAAAGGAGATTGCGAAAAGGCAGAAGATTACGGAGCCGGCAATATATAGACAGTTTGATAGTAAAAAAGATATAGTTATTTCTATAATTGATAGGTATGCCGAATATGATGCAGGAATACAGAGCACCATATTGGATAATGAAATGGGCAGCAAGCAGGGCATATTATATTTTACAAGCACCTATGCAGAGTATTATCAAAATTATCCTGAAATTACCACTGTTGCATTTTCTTTTGATGTATTTAGATATGATAAAGAACTTAATGAAAAAATGTGTAGAATAGTAAATGGACGATATAGTTTATTACTTGAGCTTGTAGCTAAAGGAATAGAAGGAGGCGAAATCTCCTCTCAGTTTGATAGTGTTACAATAACTGATGCTATTTTTTCTACAATATGGTCAATTACATTTTTGTGGAAGATTAATCAATATAATTTTGAGCTAAAAGAGCGAATGATAAATGTTATAGAAAATATATTAAGATACGAATGATGAAGGAGATTCCATGTCATATTTGGCAGGGAGTCTTTTTTAATGTATAGGAAATTATAGAATTTTTGAAGATTGAAAGGCTGATGAAATCTAAGGTTATGGATATATTTTTCAATTGACAATGTATAATGAACAATTGACAATTTAGGATGAAATCACAACGTGATTTCTAAATATATATTTTTTAAGAAAGCTAGTGGCTTTCAACCACAATTGTCAATTGTCAATTGTAAATTGTTCATTGAAGAGTGGCGTAGCCACTTTTTTTATTACATTGAAGTTTTTTGTTGAGTGTAAAATAGAATTTACTAGCTGATTCTTATAATATTACTATATTGGAATAGTTTTAATTATAAAGTGTGGTAGGATAAGCTATATTTACACAAATTAAATTATTAAAAATATATCGACAAATTCCGACAATTAATTTATACTTTTATATGTTAGTTAACACTAACACACTAATTGGGGAGGTGGAGAAATGTCCTATAATGGATTTAATAAAGAAACCATGGGTAATAGATAATATTTAACATTAAGCACATTCTCTATAAGATACATTTTTATATATGAGAAATGATGCAGCATACTAATATAATGCTTAAGTTCATTTTTAAGTTTAAAATCTTAAAGAAAATAGGAGGAAAAAATGAAAAGGGTTAAGATGAATATTACGAATAAAGTATTGATAAGTTTATCAGTGGTTATAATTTTATTATTTTCTATTACAGGGGTTGTAGTAAATGTTTACAATACTAAAGTGCTTGATGATAATATTAATACATCATTAAGAGATAATGCTACAATTATAGCACAAGATGTAAATACTTTTTTTGAACAAGGTGGATCTTTGGCAACACAGATGACTACAAATATGCAAATTAGAGCTTTAGCAAATGAAGTTAAAACAAGAGATACGGTTAAAAGCAACTCAAATTATTCAAATGTAATTAAAAGTCTGAAAAATATAAAAGCAACGGATAAAAATGTTGTCTTAGCATATTTAGCATTAGAAAAGGCAAATTATTTAGTAACAGATGAAGATTGGGACTGTCCTATAACATGGGATATAAATAAAAAACAATGGTATTGGGATACATTAAAAACAGGTAAATTGTACTACACACCTCCTTATGTAGATGGAGTAACTGGAAAAATGGTTATTTCTATGACTTATCCTATATTGGATGATAATGGAAAATCTGTTGGCGCTGTAGGAATAGATTATATGGTTGATAAATTGCCTGATATCATGAAACAATATAAGGTTGGGGAATCTGGGTACACATTTCTTTTAGCAAGCGATGGTACATTTATGTATCATCCAGATACAAAAAAAGTTATTGAAGATAATTTAACAAAGTATGATGGTACTGCAGGTGAAGTAGGTAAAAAAATGATTAATGGAGAAAAAGGTACTGCAGTGTATAACTTGGATAATCAGGATAGATATGTTGCATATGCTCCTGTAAAAGCAAATGGTTGGTCTGTAGCAACTGTTATATTAAAATCAGAAGTTCAGCAACAAATTAAAAGCTTCAACTTAATTTTATGCTTAACTTATTTTATAGGGTTAATAGTTTTAATTACAGTTATATATTTAGTAATTAAAATGATATTAAGAGAGATTCCTAAGCTATTAGAAGGAATAAGAAGAATTGCTGAAGGAGATTTAACTTCTAAGATTGATATTAAATCAAAAGATGAAATTGGACAGATAGCTGATGAAATTAATAATATGAACCTAAATATAAAGAATATTGTGGAGAATATAGCAACAAATAGTCAAAATGTCAGTGCCAGCGGGGAGGAACTTTCTGCAGTTATTGAGGAAATAAATAAACAATTAACAACTGTTGATGCAGGAACTCAAGAAATCGCAGCGGCTATGGAAGAAACAAGTGCTTCTGCACAAGAGATGAATAGTTCCGCCTATGTAATTAAGGACGCTATTACAAAACTTAATGAAAATGCAATGGAGGGTAATAATTCAGCAAGCGAAATTAAAGACAGGGCATTAAATATGAAATTAAGTTCAGAAGAATCAAAAAAAGTAGCATTAGATATATATAGAGAAAAAGAAGCTGCAATTTTAAAATCTATAGAAAATGGTAAAGTGGTAGAGCAAATAGGTAATATGGCTAAAATAATAGGGGGTATTGCAGCACAAACAAATCTCTTATCCTTAAATGCTGCTATAGAAGCTGCCAGAGCAGGAGAGAATGGAAAAGGTTTTGCAGTAGTTGCCCAAGAGGTTTCTAATTTAGCAGTTCAATCAGCAGACACTGTTAATAGAATCCAACAGACTGTTTACCAAGTTCAGGAGGCTTTCGAAGATATTTCTGATAATGCAAAAGGAATATTAGAATTTATAGATAAAAATATATCTGCTGATTATGATCAAATGATAGATAGATCAGAATTGGCTCTGCAGGATGCAAATAATATATCAAATGTAATAAATGAATTTTCAATTAATATGGATAAAATATCAGCTTCAGTAGAAGAACTGATGAAATCTATTGAATCGGTTTCATCTGTAGTTGAAGAAGTAGCATCCAGCACTTCAGAAATTGCTGGAAATGTTAATGATACAAAGCAAAGCACAGACGAAGTGGCAATGGTTGCTGAGTCACAAGCTAAATTAGCTCAAATCTTAAATGATATTGTAAATGAGTTTAAGGTGTAACAGTAAATATTAGCACATGATAAATAATCCAAGAAAAATTTGAGCAAACTATAACAGTAAAGCATAGAGCAAATATATACGGTGGGTTTTGGAATATCTTCCGTATAATGTTTGTTCTATGCTTATATTGTAAATGAGTATGGAAAAATCCTGAGTTAACTTTTGTAGGTTACATGAAAAGAATAGCGAGGGGGAGTCTAAGTTACTCAGTGTTCACACTTAAGGAGGCAAAAAACATGAGGTTTTTAGTAGCAGAAGATGATTATGCAAGCAGGTATTTTTTAGTGAAAATTTTGGAGAAAAACGGAAAGTGCGATACGGCAGTAGATGGATTAGAGGCAATAAATGCATATTTGAAAGCAGAAAAAGAAAAAGAACCCTATGATTTAATTTGTCTTGATATTATGATGCCTAAACTTGATGGTCTTAAAGCATTGAAAGTAATAAAGGATATAGAAAACCAGAAGGGTGTAGAAGAAAAAAAGAAAGTTAAGATGATAATCACAACTGCATTAAATGATAATCAGTCTGTTATGACTGCAGAAGAATTAGGATGTGAAGCTTTTATTTGGAAGCCCATTGACACTGAAAAATTCATCCTTATTTTAAAGAAACTTAAAATTATAGAATAAATCAGTTGGGAGATATATTTATGAAATGTGAATTGAAATTTAGAGTTATTTTTGAACATTTTGCTGATGCAATTTGTGTTGTAAAAAATGGGGTAAATATTTTTGTGAATAATTCATTTATTGATATGTTTGGATATGATCAAGAAGAGGAGCTAATTGGTAGAGAGGTTATAGAATTTATTTCGCCACAATCACTTCAGATAATAATTGATTATAAAGATAGGTGCGACAAAGAAGAAGAGGTTCCATTAGTTTTTCAATCTAAAGGAGTAACTAAATCTGGAAAGATAATTGATATTGAAGTTAAAGCATCAAATTATGAACAGAGCGATAAAGAATACATAATAATAATAGCACGTGATATTACTGAAGAAAAGATGCATGAAGAGGCGCTTCGTGAAAGTGAAGAGCTTTTTAGAAAGCTTTTTGAAAATGCGGCTATAGGGGTAGGTTTGATAAGCATAGATGGGTATCCAATTAAAATTAATGCCGCGGTAACTAGTATGCTTGGATATACGGAAGAAGAAATGAAGAAAATGAAATTTACTGAATACACTTATGAAGAAGATAAAAACAAGGATTGGGTGAAATTTAAGAATTTACTAGAGGGGAAATACCCCTATTATTTAAATGAAAAGCGGTATGTTCATAAAGATGGTCATGTAATTTGGAGCAGTACTGCTGTATCCTTTATAAGGGGTAGTAACGGAAAACCACAACATATCATAGCTATGGTACAGGATATTACGAAAAGCAAGAACGCTGAAGAAGAACTGATAAAAGCTAAAAATGCAGCTGAGACTGCTAGTAGGGCTAAAAGTCAGTTTCTTGCAAATATGAGTCATGAAATTAGAACGCCGATGAATGGAATTATTGGAATGATGGACTTATCACTTATGACAGAGTTAAACTCAGAACAAAGAGAATATTTAGAAATAGCAAAAAGTTCTACTCATTCTCTTTTGCGGGTGTTAAATGATATTTTGGATTATTCAAAAATAGAAGCAGGAAAAATGAAGTTGGAAGAGCTTCCTTTTAATTTGAAAAATGTAATGGATGAAGTGCTCGAATTATTTGATATAAATGCAAAACAAAAGGATATATATATTAAATTAATACTAGATCATGAAATTCCTAAAGTTATAATAGGAGACTATATAAGAGTAAGGCAGGTATTATCTAATCTGATAGGAAATGCGATAAAATTTACTGCTCACGGTGGAGTAGAAGTTAGTGTTACTTATGAAAATTTCTACAGCAGAGTTGTAAAAGAGAGGCTTAGTCAGGGGGTTAAGCTAAAATTTAAGGTAGCAGATACAGGCATAGGAATTCCAAGAGATAAGATGAATAAATTATTTAAAAGTTTTAGCCAAGTTGATGATTCTAATACAAGAGAATATGGAGGCACTGGTCTAGGTCTTGCCATTTGTGAAAGGTTAGTTAGTATGATGGGTGGAGATATATGGGTAGAAAGTGAAGAAGGGGTTGGAAGCGAGTTTTACTTTACTGCAATATTTAGGCTTGAAGATATAATTGACGAAAGAGCTGGAAAAATTAAAGGAGAAATGATTGATATAGAGTTAATAAATAATGTAAAGAAGAATAAAAAGGTACTGCTTGTTGAAGATGATAAAATTAGTAATAAGATTGCAATAATATTGCTAAATAAAATAGGGCTAGAAGTAACTTCAGTTGTAGATGGGAGAGCAGCAGTTGAAATACTTAAAAAAGAATTTTTTGATTTAATTCTTTTGGATATGAATTTACCATATGTTGATGGATATACCATTGCTTCCAAGATACGTGGTAAAAAGCAGCACATAAATAATGGAACTCCTATAATAGCAGTAACTGCCTATGCATTAAAGGGCGATAAAGAAAAATGTTTGAATGCAGGAATGAATGAGTATATCTCGAAACCCATTAATACAGAGGAATTTTTTGAAAAGGTTAAGAAATATGTAGAGTAATTTAGAATGTAAAATTGTAATATATCTAACTTCAGAGCGGTAAATAACCTTTCTGAGGTTTTCTTTTTATTGTTATTATGTCCTTATTATTGATGAATATAAAGCTTGGCCCGAAAACTATGAATTTTCGAGTCTTTCAGTGTATTTAGGAATAAGGCATGACCCATGTGATTTAGTGAGGATGGTTTCATAATGGGTATGTTTAGTATGGTAGCAAAAATATTTGTTATAGTTTTGACTATATTTAATGCGTTGATAGAATTAAATATTGTTCGTATAGCTATGCTAAGAATGATACTATTGCAATAAATGCTTGTAATCAAGCACTAATTATGGCATTTAAAGGTGCTTCACCAGGAATATTTAGTGATGTTATGGATGATATAATAAATGAAGAAACAAATATTCCATATGAAGAGTGGAGTGCAGTATATAGATATCGAAAGGATAACTATGGAACTTGTCTTAGAAAGATAGAATTTGCATCAGATTATACAATGAGTGATCATAAAAGATATAGTGAATTTAACAAGGAAAGTGAAACTATAGTAGAAAACAACAATGCAGATGTTTCTGAAAAGATGTGTACATGTGTTATTGGATTAAGAAATGAAAAGAGTAAAGCGGCTATTGAGAAATTAAAAGTAGGCGATATAGTTAAACTTTTAAGAGAGCCAAATAATATATATGCTAAGGATGCCATAGCAGTTTATAGTATAAATAATGAGATGTTAGGTTATATTGCAAGAGATGATGAAAAAGAGTTAGCTGAATTTATTGATAGAGAAGCTGAGCATGAAGCTAGTGTTACAAGTGAGAGTGGGGGAAATAGATCAAACTATGTAGTTAATATTCAAGTAACCAAAGTTAATATCGCCTCATACACAAGTAATAATTTCAATAAATGAAACTACATATAGTTTAAGAATATTGCCCATAGGCGGATATATTAAAATACAGGGAGAAGTAGAAAATACTGAATCGCAAAGTAGTTTTTTACATCTATCTACTATTAGAAAAATAAGTATTGTACTTTCAGGGATATTAATTACATTAGTAGTATTAATAATTGTAAATATTAGTGTTATACATATTGATGGATATAGGAAAACAACAATTAATAATAATTTCAAAGTGCAAGATTCAAATAATATTTTTATGCAAGGTGATGAGATTTTAAAGGTAAATAATACTGAGGTTAATTTGGGTGAAGATATTATATATAAAATAGCATTATCAAATAAAAAAGAAGTGGACTTTTTAATAGAGAGAGAAGGTGAAAAGAAACATATAAGTATAGACAATTTAGAAGAGGAAAAAGATTTAAAAACATTTAAGTCAGCATTAGAGAAGATGGACAGCCCTTCGGTGATGGAAAGTATTAAAATTGGATTTAATAAAACTTTAAATTTAACTGGCGATACATATAAGCAATTTGGAAGAATGCTTACCAAAGATATAAACTTAAAAAATTATTTAAGCGGCATATTTAAAACAGTTGAAATTTCTACAGAAACAGGAAATATAGGTGTTAATTTTGTATTAAACTTATTAATTTATATAGGAATTATTTTTATTTCGTTTAATTCATTACCAGTTCCATTATTTGATGGAGGAAAGTTATGGATAGAATTATTTCAGGGAGTAACAAGGAAAGAGATTTCACGAAAAGTACTTATGTTAATGGAAATGATAAGTTTTATAGCAATATTGATAATAATTATTTTCATAGTAATATAATTATATAGTATGAAACTCACGAAAATCTAATTTGGATTTTCGTGAGTTATTTTAGTTTTTAGATATTTTAAGGAAATTTTATCTTAAGTAGTATCTTCTTAAGTAATATCTGAGTGTATACAGATTTTGTAGTAAAACTTTGAGTAAATTTTCACTTATAAACTCAATAGTGTTTTATTTTTTCAAATTTAAATGGTCGCTTTAATTTTCCTAACGAGATTGGATGAACACTATTTGTGTAGTTATCCCAAAGGCTTGCACTTGTAATTTGAGGATTGTCATAAGTTTTAAAGAAATATTGACAAGTATTTGTATTAATAAAGGCAGTATATTTTGTATAATCATAAGTATCCCTATCTGTTATTACTATTCCTTTTGGAATAGTAACACTTTCCATAATATGAAAACACGCATTTATTGTCTCTAAACTGTTAATAGGTGTACGAATATGAGTTTTTTGATATGCTGTTCTTACAAATCTTTCTGGGGATGTGTAGCCTCCTGGCAACTGCATAGTTCCTCCTGCCTGGCCGAATGGTTTTAAATGAATGTCATCCCAGTATGCATCACTGGTTTGTGTTGGTGATACATCCATGTAATTTCTTAAATTAGTCATATGCCACTGAAAATCAGGACTGTTTGACATAATTCCAATTTTATTTTGGAATATCTTCAGATCTTTTTCTGTTTGTTCAATAACAACACATTCCCCGCTTTTATCTGTTGCAATCCAATGCAAAGGTGCAACAGATTGTGTTACTGGATCTTCAAGACCTATAATATCTATATCTAGTATGGCTTCTTTAAGTTCGTCTACTGAGCCACATCTTCCTAAAATATAATGAAGAAAATCTAAAGATGAAATAGGTTCTTTATAGATATGGTTTAAATGTGTTTGATATTTGGAATAGCCTGCAAAATATAATGTTGCAGCTGCAAACCCTTTTTCATTTACTCCATCAAAAAAACCAAGCATTCCATCACTTTCTTGTCCAATTCCTATAAAACTATAGCAATTATAAAATTTATTCAGGTTAAAAATATTGTTCCATACATAATATTTAGGTACAATATAAAGTTCTGGATCAATATCATAAGAAAAATCCATGGTTCTGCCAAAAAAATTTTCTAACTGTTTCGATTGTAGCGTCATTGCTGTGCACATGTTAATTCTCTGCCTCCTATACTAGTAATAAGGTTTAGAAACATCGGTATGTGGTATACGACATTTATACATATAAATTTGTACTTTAAAAAGAATAAATTCTATAAATAAAATGGCTATATTTTATAGATATACTTCAACAGATAATAACGTTACATCAAAGAAACATTTAAAAAATATCATAAAGTTAAAGATGAAACTATGAAGAAGATGTTCCAAAAAAATGTTCATATTTTAAAAATGTAGTTGATTCTTTAGATATAGTAAATGAAACTGATAATGATAAGTTTAAAAATTATACGAAAGAGCTTTTAAAAGGATATAACATTAAAGATAATGATAGTGTAATTGAAAATGATAAGAAATATATTTATTGATTAATTTGTAAAGTAAATTTGATTTAGTAAACATAGTATGATAATCTAATAACTGCATTAAATGATAAATTATTGAATAACATGCTGATATTACAAAAGTGGAGGGGTAAAATGGATGGAATAATAATTATTGGAATAATACTTTATATTTTATATATAGTGTTTTTCGGTAGAGATAAAGGATTGGATATATATAAAGAAATGATAACTCCTACAATGAAATTTATAGGGGCTGCTGGTTATAATACATATGCAAATGCAGATTGCAATGGAGTTGATATAGGTGGGATGTATGTATGTTTATGGGCTAAAAAACATATGAAAAAACTATTAAAAAGTGGTTGGAATATAAAAAATAGAGATGATTTAGAATCTACAATTGCATGGCTTTTTAATGAAGGTCATAATGAAGAATGTATGGAACTTATGAAAATATATAAGGAAAATCCTGAGTCAAATCGTATAAAAAAGAAACAGAAAGAGCTGTTTGATACATTATGTTCAGAATATGAAAATCAGGGGATATTAGCTTGGGATATATGCAGAATATGTAATCTTGCAGGATGGGGATTCCTATCAGGATATATATCATATCAAGAAGCAATAAAAGTAAGTGTTGATGCGTGCAAAGTATTACAGGCAAATTACACATCATGGGATCATATGATGAACAGTTATTTTTGTGGATTAGCTTTTTGGAATGGGCCAGCACAATCATCACCAAAAAGCAGAGCTCAAAGCTATAATTTAACTAAACAAAGTAAGGATAGTATTTATAATATCCCATGGGATACAGATCTAGATGCAAAAGACTTTATAATGCCAAGAAAAAATGAAAGAAAAAATGTAAAATTGCTAGAATTATAAATTTTATTTTTAGTAAAAATACTATAAATGCTAGTGTGATAAACATATTTTTATGATAAATTTAATATGAAAATAACTTCTTGTTGCTAATAATCAAGATAATGAATTATTACAAAAGAGGTTATTTTTTATTTTAGAGCCATAAATTCATTATAGAATTCCTCTTTAAGTTTCATTAATACTTTAAAGCTTTATATCGAATAGAAGGACGTCCACCTGTTTTATAATCTACATCGCTAGAGATTTCTTTACATTCTATTAGATAATTCATATAACGTCTTATAGTAACCTTAGATAAATTAATTGCAGAGGATATTTCCTCACTTGTCAAATAGCGAAATTTATTTGAAATCATATAGTCTCTTATTAAGTTTAATGTTTCCTTTTGAAGTCCTTTTGAGAGGTTATCATCATTTGTTTTAAAAGGTTTTGAGTTTGAACTTATAAGTTCATCAATGGAAGATTGATTAAGTTTTTTTTGCTTAGTTATCATTTCGTATTTCATAATAAATTTATTTATGGTACTTTGAAAGCGTTCATATTTGAAAGGTTTGATCAAATAATCAAGAATACCAAGCTTTAAAGCTTTATCAATATTAGCAATGTCATTAGCAGCTGTTACCATGATTACATCTGTGCTATAGTTATTATTTCTTATTATTTCTAAAAGTTTCATACCAGAAAGATTAGGCATGTACAAATCTAAAATAACTAAATCTACGCTATTAGACTCTAGATATTTTAATGCATCAGCCCCATTAGTAAATGTAGCACAAACAATTATTTTTTTAGTTTTTAGAATATAATTTTTATTAATTTCTGTTACCATTAGATCATCTTCAACAATTATTGCTTTTAACATAATAAAATCCTAACCTTTCATATAATTTCTTTTTTTATTTATTATTATTGTAATTGAAGTACCAACATCTAATTCAGATTCAACATCGATAGTTCCATTACAACTTTCAACAATATTATATACAAGATTTAAACCAATTCCACGATCATTTCCTTTTCTTGAAAATCCTCTTTTAAATATATGTTTTATATCGTCTTGTGAAATTCCTGTATACAGCAAAGGGAAATTTAGTTGCAGTAGTATCTGATGGAACAGCAGTATTAGGTCTTGGAGATATTGGACCGGAAGCGGCAATGCCTGTTATGGAGGGAAAGGCTATTTTATTTAAGGAATTTGCAGGCATAGATGCATTTCCAATATGCTTAGATACAAAAGATCCAGATGAAATTGTGGAAACAGTTAAGCGCATAGCTCCAACATTTGGAGGAATTAATTTAGAGGATATATCAGCTCCAAGATGTTTTGAAATAGAGAAAAGATTAAAAGAAGAATTAGACATACCTGTATTTCATGATGATCAGCATGGAACAGCAATTGTAGTTTCAGCAGGAGTATTAAATGCATTAAAGGTTGTAGGTAAAAAAATATCAGAGGTTAAAGTTGTTATAAATGGAGCAGGATCAGCAGGAATATCTATATGCAAGTTATTATTACAGCTTGGAGTAGGAGATGTAGTATTAGTGGATTTAAAGGGTGCACTTGCTCTAGGTGAAGAATGGATGAATAAAGCTCAAAAAGAGATGGCAGAAGTTACAAATAAACAAAAACAAAGAGGAGACTTAAAAGAAATTATTAAGGATAAAGATGTATTCATAGGAGTATCAGCACCTAATATTTTAAGTGCAGAAATGGTTTCTACAATGGCTAAAGATTCTATTGTATTTGCTATGGCTAACCCTATTCCAGAAATAATGCCTGATGAAGCTAAGAAAGGAAATGTAAGGGTAATTGCAACAGGACGTTCAGATTTTCCAAATCAAATAAATAATTTATTAGTATTCCCAGGAATATTTAAAGGAGCTCTTGATGCTAGAGCTACAGATATAACAGAAGAAATGAAGATAGCGGCAGTTAAAGCTATTGCAGGCATAATAAAAGATGAAGAGTTAAACGAGGAATATATTATTCCAGATGCATTTGATACTAGAGTAGTTAAGGAAGTTTCAAATGCTGTAGCAAAAAAAGCAAGAGAAATAGGGGTTTATAAGCTATAAAAATATTATTTTAGATTATAGATTAAAATTTAAAGGTTTAATTGGTATAAAGACTGATTCATTAAAACATAGAAAAAGTTTTAATAAATCTTAAATAAACTTATGTGAAAAGTTAAATAAAAGGAGAATTTAGGAGGTTTGATTATGCAAGTTCCAATAAAGAAAACACTAGATAAAATTCCAGGCGGTATGATGATCGTTCCACTTTTTTTAGGGGTATTAGTTAATACATTTTGTCCACAAGTTTTAAAAATTGGAGGTTTTACTACAGCATTATTTGATTCAAAAGCATCCTCAACAATATTAGCATGTTTTATGTTTTTTATAGGTTCACAAATTAATTTTAAATTGGCACCAAAGGCGTTAAAAAAAGGTGCTTTGTTGATACTTGGAAAATTTATAGTTGGAGCAGGCATTGGTATAGCAGTAGGAAAAATATTTGGACCAGCTGGGGTATTGGGTTTATCACCACTAGCAGTTCTTTCAGCATTAACAAATTGTAATGGTGGGTTATATGCGTCTCTTGCATCACAATATGGAGATGAAACTGATGTGGGCGCTTATGCATTATTATCATTGAAAGATGGTCCATTTTTTACATTAGTTGCTTTAGGTGCATCAGGTCTTGCACAAATTCCTCTTATGTCTCTTGTTGCAACATTGCTTCCAATATTAATAGGAATGATTTTAGGAAACCTTGATCCAGATATGAGAAAATTTCTTGGAAGTAGTAAGTTATTACTTATACCATTTTTTTCATTTCCTTTAGGAGCAGGAATGAATTTATCAACAATAATTACTGCAGGAGGTCCAGGAATATTATTAGGTATAATAGCTTCATTTACAGGAATCGGTGGTTATATATTATTAAGAATGTTTAAGGAAAAACCATTAATAGGATTAGCAACAGGATCAACAGCAGGAAATGCAGTAGCTACACCAGCAGCTGTTGTTGCATTAGATCCAACACTTGCTGTTGTTGCCACAGCAGCTACAGCACAAGTTGCAGCTTCATGCGTAGTATCAGCAATGATATGTCCAATAGTTGTTTCTTATATGGTTAAGAGATTTGATAATAAGAATGTGATCATTAAAAAACAACAAGTGACAGAATGATAGATTTGGATATTGTATTTTTAGTTTAAATATTTTATAAATTAAGGTGGTGTTGGTTATGAATACATTTTATAAGGTGTTTGTTGTTAAAAGAAATGAAGACGTATGTATTTTTTGAAGAATTATTCTACCTTCACCATCTATTATTCCAGCAATGTATGCTATTTCTGTTTCTAACATAAAATCACCTAAAACATTTATTATAATTTATTATGATTATTTGCATGTTTTTAAATATTTATACTGATTTACATTAAAGAATTAAATTACATATTAGAGCATAAATATTTATCATTATGTGTGATGTTGATGATATAATTAGCCTTAGATAAAATATTAAAATGTAAGGAAGATAAATATGAAAAAGAGTGTTAAAATGATATATCCATCATATATAGATAAGTTTCAGTGTATTGGAGGAAAATGTGAAGATAACTGTTGCATTGGATGGGATATAGATATTGATAAAGAAACATTTAAAAAATATCACAAAGTTAAAGATGAAACAATGAACAAGATGTTCCAAAAAAATGTTCATAACAATAAATATTGTACCAATAAAGATTTAGATTATGGAAGAATTAAATTAAACAAAATAAAAAGATGTCCGTTTCTAGATGATGAGAATTATTGTTTGATTCAAGGGAAATTTGGTGAGGATTATCTTTCTAGTGTTTGTACTCAATTTCCTAGAGTACTAAATAAAGTAGATGATCATTATGAAATATGCCTTGATGCAGCATGTCCGGAGGCAGCAAGAATTATTCTTGGAAGTAAAGAGAAAATAGAATTTAAGGAAAGTGAAAAGAGTTTAGGTAAGTATACTATGTCAGGTGTACTTGATACTACATCATATGAATTTAAAGATACACCTATAGAGTATTTCAAAGAGATACGAGACTTTTCAATAAAAATAATGCAAAATAGAAATTTAAATATCAGCTCTAGATTATATGTTCTTGGTGATTTTTTAAATGAGCTAGAAGATATAGAAAGTGACAAAATAAAGGAATTTATAAATAAATATGATATAGAATCTGAATCTAAGTATTATAAAAGAGAGCGTATGAATTATGCACTTCAAGTTTCATTTTTAAAAAATGTAGTTGATTCTTTAGATATAGTAAATGAAACTGATAGTGATAAATTTAAAAACTATACGAAAGAACTTTTAAAAGGATATAATATTAAAGATAATGAGGATGTAATTAAAAATGCAGAGGAATATATAAATGCATTTGAAAAATATACAGAGAAGTATATAGAAACTAATAGCCACATATTCGAAAATTATATGGTTAATTTTATATATAATAATTTATTCCCTTTTTCAGAAAGCGATTTTATGTTTGAAGGGTATATTATGCTTTTATTTAGATATTCATTAATTAGGTTCTATCTAGTTGGAAAATACATATATAATGAAAAAGATTCTGTAGAACATATGATAGAATTTATTCAAGTATTCATAAAGGCAGTAGAGCACGATAAGAACTATAGAAGCGAGATTTTAGAATATATTAAAGAAAATAATTTTGATAATATGGAATTTGCAAAAATGCTTTTGTAATTTTAAATAAGCAGATTACAGAATGGGCTGTTGCACAATTAACTGATTGGTTAATTTGAGCAACAGTTCATTTAAAAATGGATATGGTACAGTATTGTTCTACGACGATAATAGTATAGTAGAAGATTTGCAACAAAAATTTGCACTTTATAGATAAAAGCCAGTGTGTAATAACATACTGGCTTTTATGAATATAAATCTTTAACTTACTTCAATTCTTATATATAATATAGTATAAAGTCAAACTTAGCTTCAGAGGGAATTTTTTAGTTAACACTGAAGATTAGTTAAGCTTATACTCTAGAATAGCTATCTCATCTAGGGTTATGCCACGGTTATCTCTCATCAAATAGAAAAATAGAGAATCAAAATCTTTGATTTTATGTGAATCATTTTCTCCTTTAGGTGAGATAAGAGTTTTAAAGCGGATAGACATAATAATTTATTAAATACCGCAAAATAAATTGGAAATGCTTTTATTATTGAGAGGATGATTGAACGATGAAAGTTGACTTAACTAAGATAGTTAATAATAAAAAAATTACACCTATAGAAGAGCAGGTACTTGAATATATAATTAATAATATTGATAGTGTGATGGATATTGGGGTTAGGGGAGTTGCAGCTGAAAATTATACATCCACATCTACAATTATGAGGCTTTCAAAAAAATTAGGTTTTACGGGATTTATTGATATGATTTATAATATAACTCCCCTAATAGATAGTGGTAATACTAGAATTATAGAAAAATCAGAATCATTAATAGGTACGGATATTAACTTTTTATTGAAGTATATAGATGAGGAATCAGTAAAAAGATTTATAGAAATATTATCAAGTGGAACGAGGAAGTATATTTTTATTTATGCAAGAGGCTATTCTGAAATAGCTGGAGAATACTTTAATAAAAAATTGCTAGGCATAGGGATAAAGAGCATATTGATAAATTCTAAAGGTAGCTTTGAAAATAATCTAGAAGATATGGAAATACTAATAGTAATATCAAAATCTGGGGAAACTAAAGAAGTATTAGATAAGGTTCAAGTAGCAAAAAATAAGAATAAATTAATTGTTTCATTTACAAAAGAAGTTGAAAACAGTATTTCAGCTCTTTCTGATATTTCTTTTAAAATATTTGATATGCATAAATTAGATGATAGCAATGTACTGCCTAACTCATTTTTTGCTAATATGCTAATGTTTATGGAGTACTTAATTTACAGATATTATAAAGAAACAAAAAAAGAAAATAAATAGTCATTTTGAGAAACCTGTTATCTTTTATGCTAACAGGTTTCTTAATGCTTAAAATCTATTTCAAATAAATGAAAACGTATATATAATGAGTCTATGAAGAACATAATAATTTAATAAGAGGTGGAAATTATGAAGGATAAAATCATGAATGCCATGCAAAGGTTTTCAAAAGCTATGTTTATTCCAGTATTAATACTTCCAATTGTAGGTATATTAATAGCTTTTGGAAATATCTTTACAAATGCCAAATTAGCAGAATATGCGCCATTTCTCAAAAATAGCATAATATTTGGATTTGGTAAAATACTATCCGGTTCTTTAGTACCTATACTATCAAATCTTGGAATAATATTCTGTGTTGGGTTAGCAGTAGGACTTGCAAAAGAGAAAAAAGCAGAATCGGGTTTTACATCAGTTTTAGTTTATCTAATATTTAATAATGCCATGAACATATTTCTTAATTTATCAGGAAAACTAGTCCCAGCTGATCAGTTAAGAGGCTCAGGTCAAGCAGTTGTACTTGGAACTCAAGTTTTAGACATGGGAGTTTTTTTAGGAATAATTTTAGGTATAGTTGTAGCTTATGTTCATAACAAGTATTGCAAAAAAGAGTTTAATGGGGCCCTTCAAATATATGGTGGATCAAGATTAGTATTCTTAATACTAATTCCAATAGTAGTTATATTAGCAGTTATACTTTCTTATGTTTGGCCATCAGTACAATGGGGAATATCAAGTTTAGGATATTATATACAAAAAAGTGGTAACTTCGGAATATTTATATATGGAATGTTAGAAAGACTTCTAATTCCAACAGGCTTACATCATTTAGTTTACACTCCATTCTTATATAGTCAGCTTGGAGGAATAGAAACTATAGCAGGTAAAGTGTTAGAAGGCTCAAGAAATATTTACTTTGCACAAATTGCAGACCCTTCAATTAAAGTTTTATCAAGTACAGTTATATGGGATGCTAGAGGATTATCAAAAATGTTTGGTTTAATAGGAGCATGCTTAGCACTGTATCATACAGCAGATGCTGATAAGAAAAAGAAAGCTAAAGCAATACTTATACCAGCAGCAATAACATCAATAATAGCAGGTGTAACAGAACCTATTGAATTTTCATTCTTATTTACAGCACCAATACTATTTGGAGTACATGCAGTATTAAGTGGACTTGGAATGGTAGCCTTAAATATATTAGGTGTACGAGCAATAGCACCTAATGGATTTATAGATTTCTTACTATATAACTTACCACTTGGTATAGAAAAAACAGGTTGGCCAATGTTTATTTTAGTAGGTATTGCACAATTTGCAGTTTACTACATAATATTTAGATTCTTAATAGTTAAACTTAACTTAAAGACCACTGGAAGAGAAGACAGTACTGAAGAAGTTAAACTTTACACTAAACAAGATTATAAGGGCAAGGTATCAGGAGAACAAGGTGTTGGAGATAAAGCTTCAGGAAATGAAGCTATTGTAATAATAGAAGCATTAGGTGGAAAAGAAAATATTAAAAAAGTAGATAACTGCTTTACAAGATTAAGATTAATCCTTGAAGATACATCAAAAGTTGATGAAGTTACATTAAAAGGAACAGGAGCTACAGGAGTAGTTAAAAAAGGAGAAAATGTTCAAGTAATTTATGGACTACATGTTACTAGAATTAGATCTATAGTAGATGAAGCATTAGGAATCGTAGGAGAATAACATAATTTACAGAAATAGTAGAAGAATAATATTAATTAAAGGAAAGAGGGAATATATATGAAAAAACATTCTATTGTTATTGCAGGAGGCGGAAGCACATTCACTCCAGGAATAGTTATGATGCTATTAGATAATCTACACCGTTTTCCAATTAGAAAATTAAAATTATATGATAATGACGGTGAACGTCAAAGCGTTATTGGTGAAGCTTTAGATATTTTATTAAAAGAAAATGCAGCAGATATTGAGTTTTCTTATACAACAGATCCAAAAGAAGCATTTACAGATGTTGATTTCTGTATGGCTCATATACGTGTAGGAAAATATGAGATGCGTGAAAAGGACGAAAAAATTCCTTTGAAATACGGAGTACTTGGGCAAGAAACTTGCGGACCAGGAGGAATTGCCTATGGAATGAGAAGCATAGGAGGCATGCTGGAATTAATAGATTTAATGGAAAGGTATTCACCAGATTGTTGGATGTTAAACTATTCTAACCCAGCATCAATTGTTGCTGAGGCTTGCCGTAGATTAAAGCCAAATTCAAAGGTACTAAATATTTGTGATATGCCAGTAGGAACTCTTCGTCGTATGGCAGGAATTGTGGATTTAGAACCAAGTGATTTAGAAGTTAAATACTTTGGATTAAATCACTTTGGATGGTGGACTAGCGTTAAGGATAAACAAGGAAATGATTTGACAGATAGAATTAAAGCATATGTCGCAGAAAATGGATACTTAACAGTAAAAGAAGTAGAGACACAACATACAGATCCAAGCTGGCAAGAAACTCATAAAAAAGCAAAAGATTTATTAGCAGTAGATCCAAGATTTTTACCTAATACTTATTTGAAGTATTATCTATATCCTGATTATGTTGTAGAGCACTCTAATGCCGAATATTCTAGAGCAAACGAAGTAATGGATGGAAGAGAAAAGGATGTATTTAATGCAGCACGAGCTATTATAAAAGCTGGAACAGCAAAAGGTGGACAATTCCATATTGATGCTCATGCTACCTTTATAGTAGATCTAGCTAGAGCAATTGCTTATAATACCCATGAAAGAATGCTATGTATAGTAGAGAATAAAGGTGCTATTTCTAATTTTGATCCAACTGCTATGGTTGAAGTTCCATGCATAGTTGGAAGTGATGGACTAGAACCTTTAGCACAAGGAGAAATTCCACAATTCCAAAAAGGATTAATGGAACAACAGGTATCAGTAGAAAAGTTAGTAGTTGAAGCTTGGATTGAAAATAGCTATCAAAAATTGTGGCAAGCGCTTACTTTGTCTAAAACTTTACCAAGTGCTGGAATTGCTAAATTGTTATTAGATGATCTTATAGAAGCTAATAAAGGCTATTGGCCGGAATTAAAGTAGAGGTGTATATGTTTAAGAATTTATTTAATAAAAACAAGAACAAAATATTTTATGCTTTTGCTGATGGCATAAGTGTTGATTTAAGCGATGTTAATGATGAAGTATTCTCACAAAAGATGATGGGGGAAGGAATTGCAATTAAACCAAATGAAGGTGAAATATACTCGCCATGTGATGGAACTATTGCTGCAGTCATGAAAGAAAGTAGGCATGCAGTTGGTATTAGAACAAAAGATGGTGTAGAATTTCTTATCCATGTAGGGATTGATACTATAGCTTTAAATGGAAAAGGCTTTAAATTATACTGTGAGGAAGGAAAAACAGTAAAAAAAGGTGAGCTTCTTTTAAGCTTTGATAGAAACTTTATTAAAGAAAAAGGATTAGATGATATTACTATCCTTGTAATTTCAGAAGCTAATAACCATAAGATTGTAAACCTAAATATTGGCATGAGCATGAAAGCTAAAGAAGGAATTTTATTAGAGTATAATTAGCTGAATATGTACGCAGAAGAAGACTTACAATGATAGCACAAGATATTATATTTTGTGAAAAGATTATAAATGTGAGATTTGGATTCATATTAAGAAGTAAACTAAGAGAATAAAGCTTAATCTATATTGACGAATCCACGACAGAAATGTCGTGGATTTTATTTTTAATATTTATAGGATAATAATAAAAGTTTTATTTTAACAATTACAGCATGGATATTCATATATTTTTTTATTTTTTAAATCTAAAAATTACATTTAAAATGTAAATTTATAGAACATATTTTAAACTTTTTAAATATTTAACAAATTTAACATCTAATTAATTTTATTGAAAAATATAGTTAATTTATAAAAAAATATAATAATAAACATTGATTTTTTAATAATTTATTATTAAATCATAGTATTTATTGGAGTTATTCTTAATAAGAATATTGACAAAAAGCAAAATATAATGTTAATATGATTAAAATTACAAAGGAGAGGAAATATTATGCAAATAAGAAAATCACAATTTACAATAGAATTACAATTTAATAGAGTACTCTTATTATTAGCCGAATTACTTTAGCAATTGTGTTTATGATTTGATAAATTTATTACTGTCATAGATACAATTGCTCATTTTAAGCAACTGTGTCTATGATGGCTAATTTATATTTTATAGATAAGAATGCCTCATAGATTTTATATGAGGCTATTTTGTGTTTTTATAGATAAAAATAAGTCTCATAGATTAATATGGAACTTTTTTGTATCCTAGGTTAAAAAGTTCCATAGATAACTATGGGACTTTTTTATTTTATAAATATTTAAAATTAACTTAGGAGGATTTATACATGGAAGAAAATCGAGAACAATGGGGATCTAAGATAGGTTTTATACTAGCTGCAATTGGTTCAGCAATAGGCTTGGGGAATATATGGAGATTTCCATATGTAGTGTATTCAAGTGGGGGAGGCGCATTTTTAATACCTTATTTCTTTGCTATATTTACTGCAGGAATTCCTCTTTTAATATTAGAGTATGGAGTAGGTCATAAATTTAGAGGTTCTACACCACTTTCATTATCAAAAATTAATAAAAGATTTGAATGGATTGGATGGTGGCCAATAATTAGTTCATCAATTATATTATGCTATTATTCAATGGTATTAAGTTGGGCTATTAAATACGTAACTCTTAGTTTTAGAAAGGGTTGGGGCGAGGATTCAAACTCATATTTTTATAATTATTTTTTAAAATTATCTGAGTCTCCTTTAGAATTAGGTGGAATAATTTGGCCTGTATTAATTGGAATAGCATTAATTTGGATTGTAAATTGGTATATATGTTATAAAGGAGTAAAATCAGGAATTGAAAAGGCCAGCAAGATATTATTACCTTGTTTATTAGTAATAATGATAATAATAGTTATAAGAGGTGTTACATTAGATGGAGCTGTTGTTGGATTAAATAAATTATTTACACCAGATTGGGATAAAATAAAAGATCCTCAAATTTGGATTTCAGCATATGGACAAGTATTTTTCTCTTTAAGTATAGCCACAGGAATTATGATGACATATTCAAGTTATCTTCAACAAAAAACAGACATAAATAATAGTGCGTTTATGACTGCATTTGCAAATTGTGGATTTGAATTTTTATGTTCTATTGGAGTATTTTCAATTCTTGGAGTAATGGCGACAAGCCAAGGTGTAAGAATTGAAGACGTGGTAACAAGTGGAATTGGACTAGCATTTATAGCATTTCCTAAAGTATTTTCACTTATGGGAATATGGGGAAATATATTAGGAGTTTTATTTTTTATATGTTTAGTATTTGCAGGACTTACCTCATCAGTTTCATTGGTTGAGGCAATAGCAGCAGCTATAATTGATAAATTTCAGTTGAAACGTAAAAAAGTTGTTAGTGTTATGTGCGTAATGGGATTTTTAATAAGCACAGTTTTTGCAACTAATGGTGGGTTATATCTATTAGATATTATGGATAACTTTATAAACAATTATGGAATAGTAACAGTTGGATTATTAGAATCTGTTGTAATTGGATGGATAGTTAAACCTAAGGTTATAAGAGATTACACAAATTCTATTTCTTACTTTAATATAGGAATATGGTGGGATGTGATAATAAAATATGTTACACCTATATTATTATCATTAACACTAGTTAAAAGTATTATAACAGAGATAACAACTCCTTATGGAGGATATGATTCAATATCATTATTATTATATGGATGGTCAATTATAGTAATAGGAATTATAGGTGGAATATTAATTAGTAAGAAACCTTGGAAATATGAATTAAAAAATATAAATAGTAAGAAGGTTATGTAGATGACAAGCCAAGCTATACTATTTTTAATATTGGGAGCAACAATACTTTGGGGAGGATTAATAATTACATTACTAATAACTAGAAAAAAGGAAAGTACAACGTATTAATTCAATATTTAATATTAATAAGTGATACATGGCAGCTTATATTGAAGCTTAAAAAGTTAATAAAATTTAGGGTTAAGTAAATATTAGTTGAGAATTGAGAGTGAAAAATTAAAAGTCAACAAAAAATTTGGTAATTGAATTTATGAAAATATATTATAGGAAAATTTTTAAGACTTTCAAACAAAACTTTCAATTCTCATCTCTCTAATTTTAACTAAAAAAGCGTGGAGTAGCTACTGTACCTATTGCATATATAAACGTATATTTAAAATAGAACGTTAAGAAAAAGCAAATGACTTTAATCTTTTTTCATCTATAATTTTCACTTCTTTATACCCTAAGGATACTAAGCCATCCTTTTGAAATTTATTTAATATTTTGGTTACAGTAACTCTGCAACAACCAATTAATTGAGCTATTTCCTCATGTGAATAATCTATTATATAGAAATCATCATATTTATTTTTCTTAAAATGTACTCCTAAACGTACTAATAATTCAGCAGTTTTTTTATCGGCTTCTAAAAATGCCATACTATTAACTTGTATTGATAAATTTTGAATTGATAAAGACATAAGGTGGAACATTTGAATCATTAGTTCAGGGTATTTAGTTAAATAAGGATATAAATTTTCTAAGCTAACAGCGATTAATTCAACATCAGTAGCAGCACTACCTGATGTTAATCTAGCACCATAGCTAAAATAAGATGATTCACCAAAAAGATTTCCTTTTCTTAAAATTTCAATTGTAAGTTCTGTGCCTTGAGGGGAGATTAGAAAAACTCTAACTCTTCCAGATTTAATTAAATAAAAATTTTCAGCTATATCATCTTGAAAATAAATAATTTCGTCTTTGCGATATTTCTTTAGTGTACCTGCTTCTTCAAATACTTTATAAAATTTAGAAGTTATACTTATAGTAGAACTGGGTAAGGTTTTAAATTTATTATCCATATAATCACCATTCATAAAAAATTTACTATATAGATTGTAGTATAGACTACAATCTATTTTCAAGTATCTAGTTAAAATATTGTAAGGAAAAACCAATATAGGATGGGGATAACGTAATGGATAAAAAAGAAAAACTATGGACAAGTCATTTTATATTAGCATTGTTTATTACAATAGGGGTAAACCTAGCTTGTAATTTATTACTATCAACAATATCAATTTATACAAAACAAATTACACATGTTGATACTTATGCAGGAATAATGACTGGTGCATTTACATTAGCTGCATTATTTATCAGATTGCTTGCAGGAAAACTTTTAGATAAGGTTGGAAGAAGGAAAATATTAATATTAGGTGTAGCTATAACTGCACTGTCAACAATAGCATACTTAGCTATAGATAATATACAAATGATTATATTATTAAGAATATTTCAGGGATTTGGATTTGGGATATCTTCTACTGCAGTAGCAACAATTGTTACAGATGTTACACCAAAATCAAGAATGCTTGAAGGAATAGGATATTCTGGAGTAGGAATAACTATAACTACAGCAATAGGACCATCAATTGCATTAGCTTTAGTTGGTAAGAATTATGAAAATTTTAGATTATTATTTATTACAACAACAATTGTAGCTATTATAACAATTTTGATATCTTTAAAATTATCATATAGTGAAAATACTACAAAAACTCAGTTAAATGAAGAGAATAATAAAGCTAATACTGAAGAAAAAGTAAATGAAAGAAATATGATTATACCGTCAATCATATTATTTTTAGCAGCAGTTGCAGAAAGTACTATTTTAGCATTTACAGCTTTATATGGAATAGAATTAGGCTTTAGTAATATTGGATTATTTTTTACAATAAATGCTTTAGGTATATTAGCATCAAGGTTATTTATAAATCAAATAGCAAGTAAATTTGGAACAAATACAGTTTTATTATATGGATTAATAATTTTTTCTGCATCTATATTTGGCATGTCAATAGTTAAGACAATGCCACAACTAATAATATTTGGATTTTTATGTGGGGTTATGATGGGATCATTATTACCAATAATCAATCTGATGATTTTAGATTCAGTAAGTGAAAATAAAAAAGGAATGGCTAATGCTATTTATTATGCACTATTAGATGGTGGATATGGAGTTGGTTCAATAATTTGGGGAAAAGTAGTTATGGGATATGGTTATAGAAATATTTATGCATATGCTGGATTTACTTTAATGATAGGATTTGTAATATTCGTAGTTCATTTAATGAAAAGTAGAAAATTAGTGTTAAATAAAATATAAAAAGTAATCTATAATTATTTTTTAAAGGTCTTAGTAATTTTAAAATAAGGCTATGTTTTAGCAGAGTGTTGATATATGCATAAGCAAAGTGGGCGGAATGTAAAAAAGGAAACTCGACTTCTGATAGTCGCTGAGTAAGTTCGAGGAGCGAAATATAAAATTCCGACTCTCACTTAACAACACTAAAATGAGTATAGTCCCATTTTAGCTTGTTCCCAATATAAAATTAGGACAAGCAGTAAATGTAACAATACTCATTAAGGGTTCTAAAAGTCCATTTACAATGCCACTTCACCTATTGCATATATCAACGCTGTTTTAAAACATAGCCTAAAATAAATTGCTAGGATCTTTTTTATTTTTAGTAAAAATCCTATTGACAACATTATTTAAGTAGAATATTATAATAATATAATGAAATTGATAATTGTTCTCAACAGGAGAACCAAGAGGAGGATTTATGAAGATAATTTATTGGAGTGGTACAGGTAATACAGAAGCTATGGCAAATTTAGTAGCGAAAGGTATAGAGGAGTCTGGTACTAAGACTGAAATGATAAATATTTCTAGTGTAAAAATTGATAATTTAAAAGATGAAAATATAGTAGTACTAGGATGTCCATCTATGGGAGATGAAGAACTTGAATCTGGAGAATTTGAACCATTTTTAGAGAGTGTACAAGAAGACTTAAAAAATAAAAAAGTTATATTGTTTGGATCTTATGGATGGGGTGATGGACAATGGATGAGAAGCTGGGAAGAAAAAATGACAGATTTAGGAGTCAATGTGGCTTTAGAACCATTAATTGTAAATTATACACCTGAAGGTGAAAGTGAAGAACAATGTATTGAATATGGAAGAGAAATAGCTAAATTAAGTAATTAATTAATGGAGGAGTAATGATGGGAGAAAAAATTAGTACTTTTTATAACTTATTAAATGGTATGGAGGGAAAAGAATATATTGAAACTTTTATATCTTATAATGTTGCATTAATAAGTGCTAGATTGAAACCATCCATTACACTGAATTTAAGTAAATATGATAATAAAGATATATTTTATTTGTGGAATATATATGGAAAAGATTATTTGAGAAAATTAAATTTAGGATATATCTCATTAAGAGATAGTGATAAGTCTTTAATAGTATTAATTTATGATAAAGATTTATTAGAAAAATATATCAATAAGAAGGATAATTTGAAATTTCTTAATTGTGTAGGATATGATAGGGAGCTATCAGTAGAAGATGCATTGAACACATTAAAAGATAGATATGAAGTATATAACTGTCCTCATGAATTAGGAATATTTTTAGGATATCCTTTAGATGATGTTAAAGATTTTATGGAATGCTCAAATAAAAAATGCTTAACTTGTGGATATTGGAAAGTATATAATAGTGAACATAAGGCAAAAACAATTTTTACATTGTTTGATAAAGTAAAAGAGTTCACAGTAACTAATATAATAGAAGGAAATAGAGCAAATAATTTATCCCTTACATTAAAAGATAACTTCCAAAAAAATCATAAAATAATATTTGATTAAATAATAATAAAGCGTGGCATGAAGCCACGTTTTTTTTTATGCCCACATTATTCCTACATTGCATTTGGAAAGGGTGCATGGCTAAAAAAATCGACGCTTTAAAGTCGCCTTGCGATTTTGTTCTGTAAAGATAATATTTCAATTGTTTAATGTTGACTTTTAAAATGTAATATGTTAACATTTCATATCTTTTGCAAAAGAAAATTAGTAGAAAGAAGGTATTTATTATGCCTATTGGTATTTTTTTAGATTCTTTAGCAGTTTTAATAGGGGGAGTTCTTGGAGCAAGATTTAAGCATAAAATTCCTCATCGTATTAATTATCCACTTACAATTATTTTTGGGATTTCGGCAATTGTAATTGGAGTGGTATCATTTATTAAATTGAAGTCTTTACCAGCAGTGATATTATCATTGATTTTGGGAACACTAATGGGAGAATTAATGGATTTAGATACAAAAGTAAAGAACATATTTAAGAAGGTTATTTATAAGTTTCACTTTGAAATAGAGGGAGATCAAGAAGCATATATGAATTTTCATGTAATTGTAGCTGCAACTTTTTGCTTAAGTGGAACAAACATTTTTGGTGCAATGAATGAAGCTATGACTGGGGACATTACAATATTATTATCAAAGGCTATTATGGATATTTTTGCTGGAGCTATTTTTGCATGCATACTTGGATATGCAATGAATTTAATTGTTGTTCCTCAATTTTTAATTTTAGGTGCATTCTTTTATCTTGCAAAGTTTATTATGCCATTAATAAATGCTAATATGTTAGGAGATTTTACAGCTATTGGAGGAATATTGACTTTTATAATTGGTTTATCTATTGCAGAAATTAAAAAAATAAAAGTAGTTAATTTACTTCCAGCATTGGTAATTGTATTTCCTATATCATTTTTGTTTCAGTTAATGTTAGAAAACATATTTTAAATATTTTTATCAACATATTTTTTAGTGATTTAGGGGAGATACGGAAGGCTAAATGTACAAGCTTCAGAAGAAAAAAGGTGAATGTGTTTATTCAATAAAGGTAAATTGGGATTCAGGACTAGAGTCAATTCATTTTCAGATAAAACGATATATTAACTATAAAAATTGCATAATATTAAAAACAAATTAAAAGGTGTTTTGAGGAATACTTATTATTATTTATAAATTTTCAATATAATTGTGGTACAATATATTAATTATTTAATTTACAGGAAATAATTATAATTTGTATATTTTTACACATAATATTTTTATAAATAAATTTAAGATGGAGGATTTTATGAGTGATAAAGATAAGTTTTTATGCGATTTAAAAGATGAAGAAACTATAGAAATAAATTTAATGGTTATGAGGATAATTTTTAAAGATCCTAATAAGACAGTATGTATACTTGCAGATAAGACAGGAGAAAGCAAATCAAATATAGCTAGTAAAAAACAAGATATCAAGGAAGGTATGGTGCTAAAAGTACATGGAACAAAGGGCGTAAATTTAGATATTAGAAAATATGAATTTATTTCAGAGTACAATTTAGAAGACTATCTTCCAACAGTGAAGAGACCAATTGAAGATATAATGAATGAAATTGAAGAATACACAAATAAATATATAATATCTAGAGAAGGAAAAGCATTAAATGATTATTTTTTTAAAGATGAAAAGTTCTTAAATAAGTTTAAACGTGGAATTGGCGGTGTATCTATGCATCATAATTACATAGGGGGACTTGCTGAGCATACGTTAAATGTTATGTATTTAACTGCTATGCTATGCGAAAGATATGATTGTAGAAGACCTGAAATAGCAGTACTTTCTGCCAAACTTCATGATATTGGAAAGATATATGAACTTTACTATGAGGGTCCTTTTAGATATACACTACAAGGTGAGATGGAGGGACATATTGTAATTGGTGTTCAAATGATAGATCAGGCTGCTCGTGAAAATTCTTTTTCTTATAGTGATGATTTTATAAGTAGAATAAAAGGATGCATTACTCAACATCATGGTAAACTTGAATATGGATCTCCTAGAGATATGAAGATGGAAGAAGCCTTTATAGTAAATTATGCTGATTCTATAGATGCTACAATGAATAAAATTAATCAATTAAAAGATAAGACTAAAAGTGGAACATGGTCAGAATATGATAGAAGAATTGAGACGAAGCTTTATTTATAGATATATAATAGAGTTTATGAAATAATAAATGAAACTTTAGATGATACACTAAGGGAGAATAATTATTATATAGCAATAATAATTTATTAGCAGTATAATATAATAAAATAAATAATAAATAAACTGCTAGTTAAATATGGAGGATATAATATGTTAAATATAGGATGCCATTTATCTTCATCAAAGGGATTTAAAAATATGGGCGAAAATGCTTTGAAAATTGGAGCAAATACTTTTCAATTCTTTACTCGTAATCCAAGAGGAAGTAAAGCAAAGGATATAGATGAAAATGATGTTAAAGAATTTTTAGAATTAGCAAAGAAAAATAATTTTTGTAAGATATTAGCTCATGCACCATATACGTTAAATGCATGTTCAGCTGATGAGAGAAATAGAGAATTTGCAATAGAAATAATGGCAGATGACTTAAAAAGAATGGAGTATCTACCTAATAATTTATATAATTTTCATCCAGGCAGTCATGTTAAGCAAGGAACAGAAGTTGGTATAGAGTATATTTCAAGTGCTTTAAATTCTATTTTAAAAAAGGATCAAACAACTAAAGTTCTTTTAGAAACTATGTCAGGAAAGGGAACTGAAGTAGGCAGAAATTTTGAAGAAATAGCTGAAATTATAAAACACGTTGAATTAAAAGAACATATAGGGGTATGCCTTGATACATGTCATATTCATGATGCAGGATATGATATAGTAAATGATTTAGATAAAGTTTTAGATAAATTTGATAATATAATAGGATTAGATAAATTATATGCAATTCATTTAAATGACAGTAAAAATCCATTTGAAAGTCATAAAGATAGACATGAAACTATAGGAAATGGGTATATAGGATTAGAAGCTATAACAAATATTATTAATCATCCTAAATTATGTAATTTACCATTTTTCCTTGAGACACCGAATGAACTTGATGGATATAAGAATGAAATAGAGTTATTAAAAAGTGTATATAAAGAATAATTTTTAGAGGGGTTCTGATTAGAATCTCTTTTTTTATGTCTAGGAAAGTATAGAATTTTTGAAGCCTGAAAAGCTGATAAAATTTAAGGTAAAGGAGATATTTTGAATGGACAATGGATCATTGACAATTTAGGATGAAATCACGTTGTGATTTTTAAAATATATATTTTTAAGAACGACAGTGGCTTTCAACCACAATTGTCACTAAAAAATAATTTATAAAAGTAACTAATAAAGAGCTTGATATAGTTATGTTTAAAAGTATACTAAAAGTTTTCTAGGAAATAATACTTTTATCAGATGATTATTAAATATATGTATAATTTTACTGCGTTTGCTATTAAGTTGACTTTCATCTGAAACAAATATTTTGATTAAAGAATATATTGGAGGGTTTAAACATGGATTTACAATTTGTTAAGGGAGATTCTTTATTTGCTAAAATAAATAAAGTTATTAAGCAATATAATTATTTAACAGAAGATATAGAAACAGATGTAATTATTATTGGAGGCGGAGTTACAGGAAGCATTTTAGGATATTATTTTAGTAAAAATAATATAAATTCGGTGATTTTAGAAAAAAATATAATTGGGTATGGAAGTACAGGAATTACGACAGCTTTATTACAATATGAATTAGATGAAACAGTTAGAGAGCTGGAACAGTATACTACTACTGAAAATGTAATACAATCCTATAAATTAGGAATAAAAGCATTGGATGAAATTGAAGAATTTATAAAACAATACGATAATAAATGTAATTATAAAAAGAGGGATACTTTATTTTATACAGCTAAATCTAGTGATATAGCACAGATAAAAGAAGAATATAAAATAAGAAAAGAAAATGGATTCGATGTTGAGTTTATTGAAGAGAAAAATAATCCATTTTCGTTTGACTTAAAAGCAGGATTATATTCTAAAAACGGAGGGGCAGAAATAGATCCCTATAAATTTACACATCAACTGATAGAGGTATCTACTAAAAAAGGGGTAAGAGTATATGAAAATACAGAGGCTGTAAAAGTACTCTACAATGACGATGGGGTAGAAGTAGTAACGAAGTATGATTTTAAAGTTAGAGGTAAGATAGTAATAGTTGCGACAGGTTATCATACAGATCTATTTACAAGTAGAAATTTTGGTGTAACTACAACAGCATTTAATATAGCAACAAAACCTTTAGATAATTTTGATGGGTATTATAATAAAGTTTTAATTAGAGATAATAAGCAACCATATAATTATCTAAGAACAACTAGTGATAATAGAATTATAATTGGTGGAGAAGATATAAATTTTATTCCTGATATTTATAATAAAAAGCAAGTTAGTGAAAAGTACTCTATATTAGAACAAAAATTAAAATCAATGTTTCCAAAAATAAAGAACATTGATATAGAATACAAGTATTGCGGAGCTTTTACTTCAACTCAAGATAATTTGGGATTTATAGGGAAAGATCCTAAGAATAAAAAATTATGGTTCAATCTTGGATATGGAGCTAATGGAATACTTTTTGCCATACTAGGTGGCATCATGTTAAATAAGCTTTATTTAGGTGAAGTTGATGAAAATTTAAAGCTTTTTAGAGTTGATAGATTTGACAATTAACATAAGAGTTATTGTTATTTAAGAATAAGCTATATTTTGAATTTAATTTTATTATATAGCTTATTATAATTTAATAATAATTGCATCTTAAATAAGGGATGTACAATGTATATTATTGATGATTTTTATATTTATATGTTATAATTGGATATAATATGTAAAGAAGAAGTTTTATTTAGAAGAATTATTTTATGTAATGTGATAATGTCAACTTTTTTTAATAACTATTAACATAGCACTTTACAAATGGAAAAAAATGTATAATAATAAATATAAAATTATAATTTTTGGCTATGTTTTAGCAGAGTGTTGATATATGC
>NZ_JAMQHY010000035.1:137238-160507 GCF_023845705.1 Clostridium sp. ZBS15 | reverse complement strand
ACGCATTTAAAACAGAGCCTAATTTTTAAATAAGTTGTAGCTTTGTTTAATCTAATATAAAAATTTTAGGGGGATTATTTTTATGGAGAAAGAAATTAATAATTATAATAAGTTCATAAGTAAATGCTTAGCCACTTTTTTAAGTATGATTTTAGCATTAAGTATAATATTTATTAATACTACAAATGCTTATGCAAAAACTTTAAGTTCTACATCAAGTGATGAATATGTATTAAAATTAATAAAAAGAGGTGGAACTACTGAAGAAATTAAAGGAAAAGATATAAATTTAAAATTCAATTCTACAGATCCGATATCAATTTCTTACGATGAACAATTATTGAGACAATGTATAGATAAATTATCTTGTTTAAATCCAACTAATGTAACTGAACCAAAAAGTTCAAAATTAGAATATAGAAATTATTCTTATATAATTACACCGGAAGTTATAGGAAGTAAATTAAATAAAGAAAAATTATATACTAATGTAGTTATGGCTATAAAGAACCAAGAGATTGAATTGAATTTAGAAAAATTGGACTGTTATGAGCATCCACAATATACATCTAGTTCACCAGAGGTAATTTATGCAGCAGATACTATTAACAAGTATTTATCAGCTAATATAACTTATAGTTATGGTGGAATGGTACAAGCTGTAGATAAATATAAAATAATAGATTGGATTTCAATAGATTCCAATTTATCAATAGTATTAAATGAATCTAAAGTTAGAAGTTTCGTAGAAGAACTAGCTAGTTCTTATAGAAATTCATTAGGAAGTTCAATAAAAGTTGGTGGAGGATATTCTGGAAATAACCATGGATGGGCAATTAATGTAGATGAAGAAACTAAAAGATTAATAAGTCTTATAAAAAGTGGACAAACTCTAACTACTTATCCATCATATTATCAAACATCAGTAGCAGGATATTTTGATAATTTATCAGATACTTTTGTTGAAATAGATATGACTAATCAACATTTATGGTTTTATAAAAATGGATATTTGGTTACTGACAGTGCTATAGTTACAGGAAATATGAGTGCAGGTTATGCAACACCAAGTGGAATTTATAAATTATATTATAAACAAAAAGATACAGTACTAAGAGGTCCAGGATATGCTGCTCCAGTAAGCTTCTGGATGCCGTTTAACGGTGGAATAGGACTTCATGATGCGAATTGGAGATCGGAATTTGGTGGAGAAATTTATAAAAATGGTGGTTCACATGGATGCATAAACTTACCGTATAGTACAGCAAAATCTATTTATGATAATATAACACCTAAAACTACAATTATTTGTTATTATTAAATATAGGATAAAAAGTCTAATGTAGAATAAAACTACATTAGGCTTTTTTTGTTTACATATATAAACATTCTATTAAAATATAATCTTTATTAAAAAAATAATTGACATTGAAAACGATATAGCATATTATATTGGTATAGACCAATTGGTATATACCAATATAATATACCAAGATGGGGGAGATAAGATTGAAAATAGTAGACAAAAATTTAAACATACCATTACATACTCAATTATCTTTGATAATTAGAGAGATGATAGAAAGTGGTGAATTAAAAGAAGGCAACTATTTAATGCCAGAAAGAGAAATTTGTAAGATTCAAAATGTTAGCAGAATGACAGTTAACAAGGCAATATTAAATCTTGTATCTGAAGGATTATTAGATAGGAAACAAGGAAAAGGAACGTTTGTTGCCTATAAAAAGAAAAAACATAAATTCCAAAAGTTACAAGGATTTACGGAAGTAATGAATGAAAAAGGGTTTAAAGTAAAAAGTAAATTATTAAATTTTCACTTAGACTTTCAAAATAAAAGTATAAGAGAGAAACTAAATGTTAAAGATAAGGACACATTAATATATAAAATTGAAAGAATAAGATATATAGATGATGATCCTTTCGCATTAGAAATTGTTTATATATTAAAAGATATGTGTGAAGATTTGAATGAGGATTTAATAAAAGAAAATTCTTTATATACATTATATAGAGAAAGATATCATCATAAAACAAAGAGAGCAGAGCAAGTAATAAGTCCAATAATTATAGATGAATTTACATCTAATTTATTAAATCAAGAGAGTGATACATTAGCACTTAAAATAGATAGATTAGTATATACAGATAAAGAAGAAATAATGGAATATACGAGTTCAATATTCATAACAGATAAGCATGAATATGAAATAGTATTACATGAAAACTAAAAAAATTTGATAGGAAGGGTTGAATATGAAAGCAATAATAAACGGAATAATTGTAACTAAGAATGGAGTTTTAGAAAATAAGGTTCTTTTATTTGATAAAAAAATAATTAGTATGTGTGATGAAATACCAGAAAATTGTGAACTAATTGATGCAAAGCAAAAAATAGTGACGCCGGGTCTTATAGATATACATGTACATGGTAGTTGTAATTTTGATACTATGGATAATTCAATAGAAGCAATAGAAGCTATAAGTAATGGAATTTGTAAAAATGGTGTTACTTCATTTTTACCAACAACAATGACGATGAGTAAGGAACACATTTATAATTCTTTAAATACAATAAAAGAATGTATGGCAAATGGTACTGCTGGGGCAAAAGTTATTGGAGCTCATATGGAAGGGCCTTTTATAAATCCAATTTATAAAGGAGCACAAGATGCTAAATATATATTAAAACCAAATTTTCAATTTATAAAAAACTACACTGATGTTATAAAATTAGTTTCATATTCACCTGAACTAGATGATGATTATGAATTTACAAAGAAAGTTAAAGAAAATACTAAGATTATTTTATCAATTTGCCATAGTAATGCTTCATACAAACAAACCATGGAAGCAGTAAATTTAGGAGCTTCTAATATAACTCATTTATTTAATGCTATGACTCCATTAAATCACAGAGAACCAGGGGTAGTTGGTGCTGCTCTTATGAGCAATACTTATTGTGAAATAATAGCAGATAAGATACATGTAGATAAGAATTTATTTCAATTTATATTAAATAATAAAGGGAAAGAAAAAGTAATTCTTATAACTGATAGTATGAGAGCAGGGTGTATGAAAGATGGTAAATATGACCTTGGTGGACAAGACGTATATGTTAAAGATGGTGCAGCTAGGTTAATTAATGGAACTTTAGCAGGTAGTATTTTAACTTTAAATAAGGCAGTTTACAATTTCTTTGAAAATACTAACTTGGAGCTTAATGAAGTTATAAATATGGCTTCGTTAAATCCAGCTAAATCTATAGGTATAGATGATAAAAAAGGAAGTTTGGAGATAGGAAAAGATGCAGATATATGTATTTTTGATGATGAGATGAATTGCCATCTTTCCATATCGGAAGGAAGGATTATTTTTAATAAATTAAATTAGAGGTGGGATAAGTTTATGAAAATATTAGTTTGTGAAAATTATGATAAGTTAAGTGAAAAAGCAGCTCAAATAATAATGAGCCAAATAACTTTAAAGTCTAATTCAATATTAGGTCTTGCAACAGGAAGCACTCCAATAGGAATGTATAGAAAATTAATTGAAATGTATGAAAATAAAATGATAGATTTTTCAGAGGTAAAAACATTTAATTTAGATGAATATCAAAATTTACCTATAGATAATAATCAAAGTTATCATTATTTTATGGATGAAAATTTATTCAATTATATAAATGTTAAAAGAGAAAATATTCATATACCTAATGGAATGGCTATTGATATTGAAAAAGAATGTATAGAATATGATGATTTAATAAAGAATACTGGTGGAATAGATATACAAGTATTAGGCATAGGAAATAATGCTCATATAGGATTTAATGAACCAACAGTAAGTTTTGAAAAGAAAACTTATGTAGTTGAATTAGAAGAATCTACTAGAATTGCAAATGCAAGATTTTTTAATAGTTTAGATGAGGTACCTAGTAAGGCAATAACAATGGGAATAGGCTCAATATTTGAAAGTAAAAAAATTATGCTTTTAGCTACTGGAGAAAATAAAGCAAAGGCTATATATGATACTGTTTATGGAAAAGTGACACCAGAAGTTCCAGCTTCAATACTTCAATTTCATGATGATGTGGTGATTATATTAGATAAAGAAGCAGCAAACTTGTTAAATCCAGTGGATTATAATATAGTTTAAAAAATTTATTAGCACAATATAGTACTAAAAATATAATTCCAATATGGTAACTGAGTAATTAGTAGAATTAATAATGATACTAAAATTATTGGGAGATATTTAGATAAAACTTATTTTTATAAGGAGGAACAACTTATGATTAAATTTTTACAACGTATTGGGAAATCACTTATGCTTCCAATAGCATGTCTACCAATTGGTGGATTAATGCTTAGAATCGGTCAACCAGATGTAATTAATGCGTTAAGTTTCATACCGTTTTTTAAAACAATATTACCTTTCTTTGCTTCAGCAGGAAGTGCATTATTTGATAATTTACCGTTGTTATTTGCAGTGGGTGTTGCTGTAGGATTATCTGATGACCAAAATGGTGCATCAGGATTAGCTGGAGTTATTACTTATTTAACGTTAACTAATGTAACTAAGCAATATTGGAGTATGAATTATGCACCAGAAGTTGCTGCAACTTTAAAAATATCATTTTTGGGAGGTATACTTGCAGGAGTTATAGGAGGATTATCCTATAATAAGTTTAGAACTGTAAAACTACCAGAGTTCTTAGCATTTTTTGGAGGAAGAAGACTTGTTCCAATCATGTCAGGATTAATTGCATTTGTAGTAGCAATACCTCTTGGAATGATTTGGCCATCAATTCAAAATGGATTAGGAAATGCATCGGTTGGAATATCAGCTTTGGGTGCAGTTGGTGTAGCATTATTTGGTTTCTTTAATCGTTTACTAATACCTATGGGGCTTCATCATGTTTTAAATTCATTTTTCTGGTTCCAATTAGGAGATTATAATGGTGTTTCAGGAGATTTAAATAGATTTTTCCAAGGAGATCCTACTGCAGGACATTTTATGGCAGGATTTTTCCCAGTAATGATGTTTGGTATGCCAGCAATAGGACTTGCAATTTACTTTGCAGCTAAAAAAGAAAAAAGAAAAGCAGTATCAGGAATGTTAGTATCATTAGCTCTTACAGCTTTCTTAACAGGTGTTACTGAACCATTAGAATTCTTATTTATATTCTTATCACCAGTTTTATTAGTGGCACATGCTTTATTAACTGCTTTATCTTGTTTTATAGTAGATTTTATGGGAGTATTACATGGATTTACATTTTCAGCAGGATTCATTGACTATGCATTAAACTTTAATTTAGCAACTAATCCATCATTGATAATACCAATAGGACTTGGAATAGGGATTCTTTATTTCTTAATATTCTTTGTATTAATAAAGAAATTAAATTTACCAACTCCAGGTAGAGAAGAAGAGGATGGTGAATTTACAGAAAATATAAATTTAAATACATCTGATGAAAACGTTTATGGAAGATATATAGAATATTTAGGTGGAAAAGAAAATATATTAAAAGTTGATAATTGCGCAACTCGTTTAAGATTAGAAGTAAAAGATTCAAGTTTAATTGATGAGAAAAAATTAAAATCTATTGGTGCTAGAGGTGTCGTTAGATTAGATAAAAATAGTGCTCAAGTTATAGTAGGAACTAATGTAGAATTTGTTGCAGATGGAATTAAAAACATAATGAGGATTTAATTAAAATTAAAACTATAATTTAAAATATATAATAAGGAGTCGTAAGATACACGACTCCTTTAAATTACTTGAGGTGATATATAATGTTAGAGATAATAGGAATGACAGTGAATGATGCAAAAATTATAGAAGATTGTGGAGCTGATAGAATAGAACTTGTAAGTGCTTTAACAGAAGGTGGACTTACTCCAAGCTTTGGAATTATAGAAAGTGTAATAAAGAATGTTAAAATACCTGTAAATGTAATGATACGACATCACGCAAAGGGGTTTATTTATAGTGATGAAGAAGTAGATATAATGTTAAGGGATATTGATATAGTAAAAAAATTAGGTGCTAATGGTGTTGTGCTCGGAATGTTAGATAGAGATAAAAATATATCAGAAGTGCAACTTATAAGAATTCTTAAAAATTGTAATGGAATAGATGTGACATTTCATAAAGCTATAGATGAAACAAATCCAATAGAAAGTATAAAAATACTTAAAAGATATAAAGAGATAACGAATGTACTGACTTCTGGTGGAAATGGTAATATAGTGAATAATATACCTATAATAAAAGAGATGATAGGAAATTCAGAGCATATTAATATACTTTTAGGTGGAGGATTAAACTTTAATAATATAGAAATGCTTAAGGAAAATACAGAATTTACAGATTTTCATTTTGGAACTTCTGTAAGAATTAATAATAGTCCATTTGAAGAGATTAGTGAAGAAAAATTAAAATGTTTAGTAAAAATCTTAAAAAAATAATTTTAAGTTATATTATTGAAAAGAACTAGAACAACTAATAAAGTATTTGTTCTAGCTCTTTTTATATATTAAGGTTTTTAAATGGGCTTATTTAAATATCATATTATTTTAAAGTACTCATTATAGAATATTTCGTTATTATTTTATGCTACTTGATGGATATTTATAAAATATTTAAATAATATTTTATATTGTAAACTATAAAAAGAAGATAGGTTGACAATGCAGTGATATACAACTATAATTATTCACATATTTATGAAAATAGGAGAATTATAGTTATGAAAAAATCAAAAATTAGGAATATGAGTTATTGTGCATTATTTACAACATTAATTATAGCAGGAGCATTTATTCAAATTCCTGTACCGTTTATGGACTATTTTACATTACAATTTCTTTTTGTTATTTTATCTGGAATGATTTTAGGACCTAAGTTAGGGGCAACGTCTGTGGGAACATATGTAATGTTAGGTTTATTAGGAGTTCCAGTGTTTGCAGCTGGAGGAGGAATTCAATATGTTTTTAGGCCAAGCTTTGGATATTTGATAGGATTTATTGCAGCATCATTTTTAGTTGGATGTGTAGTAAAGAAGATAAAAGCAAAGAGTTTTAAGAAATATTTAATTTCAGCTTTAACAGGCTTTTTAACAACCTATTTTATTGGCATATTATATAAATTTATAATTTTAAATTTATATTTAAAAACACCAACATCATTAAGTATTATCATATTATCATGCTTTCCGTTAGATATACCAGGTGATATTGTATTATGTATAATGGGAGCTACATTAGCAAGTAAGATAAATCCAATTTTAAGGGGTAGGTACATTGAATATAGTAAATAAATATAAAGAAAAAGTTTTAAATGGAGAATTAATTTCTAAAGAAGAAGCTTTAATACTTTCAGAAGAAAATACATATGAATTAGCGTATTCAGCAGATGAAATAAGAAAAAAATTATGTGGAAACAATTTTAACTTATGCACAATTATAAATGGAAAGAGCGGAAGGTGTGGAGAAAACTGTAAATATTGTGCTCAATCTGCATATTTTAAAACTAATATTGAGGAATATGATATTTTAGATAGTGAATCAATAATAAAAAGTGCAATATCTAATTATAATAGTGGAGTTCACCGCTTTTCAGTTGTAACTTCAGGAAAAAAATTAAGTGAAAATAACGTTAATAAAATATGTGATACATATGTTAAGTTAAAAGAAAAATGTTCTATTAATATTTGTGCATCTCATGGATTATTAAATTATGAGGAATTATTAAAGTTAAAAGAATCTGGAGTAATTCGCTATCACAATAATATAGAGACATCCAAAAGTTTTTTTAAAAATATTTGTACTACACATACTTTTGAAGAAAAAATAATTACTATAAAAAACGCATTAAAGGCTGGTCTTGAAGTTTGTAGTGGTGGGATTATAGGTCTTGGAGAAACTATGGAAGATAGGATTGATATGGCATTTACATTAAAAGAACTTGATGTAAGTAGCATTCCGATTAATATTTTAAATCCAATAAGGGGAACAGCTCTAGAAAATCAAGAGATTTTATCTTATGATGAAATAATTAAAACATTTGCATTATTTAGATTTATTCTGCCAACAAGGCAAATTCGTATTGCAGGAGGTAGAGCGTTGCTTAACGATAAGGGGGAAAGACTTATGAAATGTGGAGTGAATGCGGCAATTTCAGGAGATATGTTAACAACATGTGGAATAAAAACTTCTGATGATATAAAAATCATAAAAGAGTTAGGATTTCAGGTATAGTTATGGCAAAAGGAGTTTTCATAACAGCTACTAATACTGATATAGGAAAGACTTATATAGCTGCTTTAATTATAAAAAAATTAAGAGAAGCAAAAATTAATTGTGGTTATTATAAGGCAGCACTTAGTGGTGCAGAAATTATAAACAACAATATTATAGCGGGAGATGCTAAGTATGTTTATGATGTAGCAAATATTAAGGGTAATCCTAATGAATGTGTAAGTTATATTTTTAAACAAGCTGTATCTCCACATTTGGCAGCTAAACTTAATAATGTAGAAATTAGCATGAACAAAATAATTTATGATTTTAATTGTAAATGTAATAAGGTTGATTATATTACAGTAGAAGGTAGTGGGGGAATAGTTTGTCCAATTTATGATGGTAAAAAGAAAATAATGTTAACAGATATTATAAAAAAATTTAAAATTCCTATTATATTAGTATCGGCTTCAGGTTTAGGTAGTATAAATGGCACTATTTTGACCTTGGAATATATAAAAAAACATAATCTTACTGTAAATTCAATAATATTAAATAATTATGATAAATCTAATATTATTCACATAGAAAATAAAAGAATTCTAGAAGAAATGACTAAGTTACCCATTTATACGTGTAAGAATTCTTCAAATGATATAGATATTTCTTTGAAAGATATTAAAAATTTTTATGGATGTATATAGAGTTAAATTAAGTATATTATAGAATCATGCTTATTTATACAAATCAATAATTATATATAGATTAAAGTTTTGATTCTGTTTTAAATATGTATTGATATATGCAATAGGCTAAGTGGCATTGTAGTTGGCTTTTAGAATTTTCGCCAGCTTTGATTATTCATATATCAATACTTTGATATAACTTAGAGCTCTATTTAGTATTAACTTCAACTGAAATTTCGGTTAAATAATTATTATAGCCTTTTACAGAGGCCTCATCTAAAATAAATTCTTCATAAGCATAACCACCAATATTAAGATTAAATCTATCTAAGAATGATAGTATTTTCTTATATGTAGAATCAATGTTTTCATAATTACCTTTATGATATGCTACTGCATATATTCCTTTTGGTTTAATAAAAGATGAAGGGCAATTTGTCTGTAAGTCTATTTTTGTATAAAGATAAGAATAGTTTTCTTTTACTCCTTGTAATATATTTTTACTATTAATCATAGCACCAAGGGAATAATTAGTATTCAATTTATTAGAAGTACAATATTTCATATGTTCGGATACTGATCTTAAGTATTCTTTACAACTTACGTTCTCTATAGATTTACTAATAATTAAATGCTCCTCTTCTTTAAATTCTAAGCTTATCTTTAATGGGTTAATTTCACATGCTTTTTGTGTCACATCAATTTTAGTTTGCATAAGTTTTTTTATTCTATTTAAATTTTCAATTTCATTATCTATTTCTAACATTTTATTTTTAAATAGATTTATTAATGAATCAGGTGTTCTATTATCAAGATAAGATTTAATATCTTTTAATGGCATATTAATTCCTTTTAAAATCATAATAACATTAAAGATTTCAAATTGATGATGTGAATAATATCTATAGCCATTTTTATCTTTTATCTCAGGCGAAAAAATGCCTATATCATCATAGTGAAAAAGGGTTTGCTTTTTAATATTACATAGTTTTGCAAATTCTCCAGTGTTAAAATATTTTTTTAATTTTTCACTCATTTTTTAATTCTCCTATTGACTATACGGTTACTGTATACTTTATTATTATATAATAATATTTCTATAAAGATTTTTCAATAATGTAAATTTTATATGGTAAAATTAAGAAATATATAAAATAATATAGTAGTTGTAAAATTAATATTAATAACTTGAACTCAAATATTATATATTAAAGTTAATGATATTTTAAAATAGTTCTCATATTTTAGTATAAATAAATTAAAATAAAACTAACTAACAATATAAATGTTTAATTAAATATAAGGAAGAGTTAGTACAAACTAATTAAGAATAATTTAAGATGCAATAATAGTTTTAATATTTTTGAAACACTATAATCAATAAAAATAGATGGGAGAAAATTATATAATGAAATTAATTTTAAAATATTTAAAAAATTATAAATTTCTAATAATTTTAAATGTAATATCCGTTTTTGGATTTGCCTTAGTTGAATTAGGAATTCCAACTGTTATGGCTAAAATTATTGATAATGGAATAACTAATAGTGATGTACAGTACATAAAAAATATGGGATTAGTTATTGTTTTAATTTCTATTTTAGGAGTGATAGGAACAATAATGCTTGGATACTGCTCAGCAAAGATATCTACAAGTATAACTAGAGATATGAGAAATGACATATTTAAAAAAGTACAGGGATTTTCACATAGTGAGTACAATAAATTTGGGGTTTCTTCCATGATTACAAGAACTACAAATGATGCGTATCAAGTTATGCAATTTACTAATACATTGCTTAGAGTGGCGTTACTTACTCCTGTTATGTTTGGAGTAAGTTTGGTGATGATATTAAAGACTAATTTAAAACTATCATCAGTATTATTAATAGCATTACCATTTATAATAGTTGGAGTTGTTATAATTGCAAAATTATCTCATCCTATATCAGAAAAGCAACAAAATAAATTAGACAGGTTAAATAGAATATCTAGAGAAAATTTAACTGGTATAAGAGTTATTAGAGCGTTTGGAAATGATGATCATGAGAGAGAAAGATTTTATGAAACTAATAATGAATATGCTAAAATATCAAAAAATTTATTCAAGCTAATGGCTGTATCGCAACCGGCATTTTTCTTATTACTTAATGTAGCTATAATCACTATCTTTTGGTTATCAAGTAATATGATAAATATAGGAACACTTCAAGTTGGACAACTAGTAGCATTTATAGAATATTTATTTCATGCTATGTTTTCAATGATGTTATTTTCAATGATATTTATTATGTATCCAAAGGCACAAGTATCTGCAAATAGAATTGAAGAAATACTAAAAGAAGAGCCAATAATAGAAAATCCTAAAAATGGTATTAAGAGTACAGAAATTAGAGGCCTAATAGAATTTAATGATGTTACATTTACTTATCCAGGTGGAGAAGAAGCCGTATTAAAGGATATATCTTTTAGTGCTAAAAAAGGTGAAACAGTAGCTTTTATAGGGAGTACTGGTAGTGGAAAATCTACTTTAATTAATTTGATTCCAAGATTTTATGATGTTACGGAAGGTAATATAAAGATAGATGGTATTGATGTTAGAGATTATGATTTGAATTATCTTCGTAAAAAGATTGGATTTATACCACAAAAAACATTATTATTTACAGGCAGTATATCTAATAATATTAAATTTGGTAAGAAAAATGCAAGTACCGGTGAAGTTGAATATTCAGCTAAAGTATCACAAGCTTATGATTTTATTTCACATAAACCTAAGATGTTTGATGAAATGATAACTGAAGGTGGAGCAAATGTATCTGGTGGACAAAAACAAAGATTGTCTATAGCAAGAGCTATAGTTAGAAAACCAGAAATATATGTTTTTGATGACAGTTTTTCAGCGTTAGATTTTAAAACAGATTCATTACTTAGAGAAAAATTAAAAGAAGAAACAAAAGAATCAGTAGTTTTAATAGTAGCACAGAGAGTAAGTTCAATAATGGATGCAGATAAAATTATAGTTTTAAATGAGGGAAAAATTGTTGGAATGGGTAAACACAAAGAACTGTTGAGTAATTGCAATATATATAATGAAATTGCCTCATCTCAGCTTACAAAGGAGGAATTAGCATAATGAAAAAATTTAAATATACAGTAAATAAGATATTCCCTTTTGTAAAACAATATAAAAAATCATTTATAGGAGCAATTTTATTAATAATAATAGCTGCAGTATTTACAGCTATTGCTCCTGTTGTAGAAGGGCTTATAATAACACAACTTACAAGTGATTCAATTAATATAGTTAAAGGAATTGACGGTGCAGCAGTAAATTTTAGTTATATTATAAAGGTACTTATAATATTAGGAATAGTTTATGTATTTAGTGCTTTATCAACTTATGCAGCTAGCTTTTTATTAACTAATTCTATACAAAATACAATGAGAGATTTAAGAAATGCAGTTCAAAATAAAATAAGAAAATTACCAATAAGCTATTTTGATAAAAATAGTCAAGGGGATGTATTAAGTAGAATTACTAATGATATAGATACAATATCTAATGCTCTTCAACAAAGTTTTAGTCAAGTAATTAATGCTATATTATCATTAACATTAGCAGTGATAATGATGTTTACAATTAATATTAAATTAGCATTACTTGCAATATTAATTATTCCTGCAAGTTATTTAGTTTCAAAGATAGTAGTATCAAAATCGCAACAACTATTTTATCATCAACAAAATGCATTAGGAAAATTAAATGGTAATGTTCAAGAAATGTATACTGGATTTAACGAAATAAAGTTATATGGAAAACAAGAAGATGCTATTAAAGAATTTTCAGATATAAATGAAGAACTTTATAAAACAGGATTTAAGGCGCAATTTATATCAAGTACTATGTCTCCGTTTATTTCATTAATAACTTACCTTGGAATTGCTGTCATAGGAGTTTTAGGAGCATTTTATTCTGTAGCTGGAACATTAACTGTAGGTAATCTACAAGCATTTATACGTTATATATGGCAAATAAATCAACCACTTTCACAAGTAACACAATTATCTTCTGCAATTCAAGCAGCATTTGCAGCTATAGAGCGTGTATTTGAAATATTAGATGAAGAAGAGCAAATTCCTGATAAGAAAAATTTCAAAAAGATAAGTGATCCTAAAGGAAATGTTTCTTTTGAACATGTTAAGTTTGGATACTTTGATGATAAACCTTTAATTACTGACTTAAATGCAGAAATAAAAAGTGGCCAAATGGTTGCTATAGTAGGTCCAACAGGAGCTGGAAAAACTACATTAATTAATTTATTAATGAGATTTTATGAAATTCAAGGCGGATCTATAAAAATAGATGGTGTAGATACTAGAGATATGAAACGTGAGGACTTAAGATCTATTTTTGGAATGGTTCTTCAAGATACTTGGTTATTTAACGGAAGTATTTATGAAAATATAGAGTATGGTAGATTTGAGGCAACTAAAGATGAAATTATAGAAGCTGCTAAGATAGCCAATGTACATCACTTTATTAAAACTTTACCAGATGGTTATGATATGTTTATTAATGAAGAGGGGTCTAATATATCTCAAGGAGAAAAGCAGCTGTTAACTATAGCTAGAGCAATAATATCTGATCCGGCAATCTTAATATTAGATGAGGCTACTAGTTCAGTAGACACAAGAATTGAGTTAATGCTTCAAAAAGCAATGAGAAATATAATGAAGGGTAGAACAAGTTTTGTTATTGCACACAGACTTTCAACCATTCGTAATGCAGATTTAATTTTAGTAATAAATGATGGTAATATTATTGAACAAGGAAACCATGAGGAATTAATGAAAAAAGGTGGATTTTATGAGAAATTATATAATAGCCAATTTTCTAATAAAGATACAATTTAAATATATAATGTAAATTAGAGGTGAAATTATGAAAAATATAAATTGGGCTATATTAGGACCAGGAACCATAGCAAATGATTTTGCACAGGCTATAGAAGAGGTGAATGGAAGTATTTATGGTGTAGGATCAAGAAATATAGAAAAGGCAAAGGAATTTGCATGTAAGTATAATGTTAAGAAGATATATGGAAACTATGAAGAGATGTTAAATGATGAAAATATTGATGTGGTTTATATATCTACACCACATTGTAATCATTATGAATATATAATAAAAAGTCTTAAGAATAATAAAAATGTATTTTGTGAAAAGGCAATAACAGTTAATGGTGAGCAATTAAAAGAAATAGCTGATTTAGCAAATAAAAAAAATCTAATTGTTGCTGAAGCTATGACTATATATCATATGCCATTATATAAAAAGTTAAGTGGACTTATAAGCAGTGAAAAATTAGGAAAAGTAAAGATGATTCAAGTTTCTTTTGGAAGTTTAAAAGAATATGACATTAATAACAGATTTTTTAGTCCAGACTTAGCAGGTGGGGCTTTATTAGATATTGGAACGTATGCATTATCATTTACTAGATATTTTCTTTCAAGTCAGCCAAATGAAATTTTAACAACAGCTAAAAAATTTGAAACTGGAGTAGATGAACAATCTGGAATAATACTTAAAAATTCAAATGATGAAATGGCTGTAATTTCATTAACAATGAGAGCAAAACAACCTAAAAGAGGTGTTGTAGCTTGTGAAAAGGGTTATATAACTGTTGAGAATTTCCCAAGAGGAGATAAAGCAACAATAACTTATCCAGATGGAGAGGTTGAGATTATAGAAGCAGGAGAGAGTAATAAAGCATTGATATATGAAGTTGAAGATATGAATAAATATATATTAAATAAGGGTAAATGCAATACATTAAATCTATCAATTGACGTTATGAATATAATGGATGAAGTTAGAAATCAATGGGGATTAAAATATTCATTTGAATAATAATATATAGATTAGAAATATTATAAAATTTTAATTTTTATATAAAAATAGAAATAAAGATTAAAAGAGGAAAGTGGGAGAGGTAATAAATAAATTTATTTTGAAATTTTTAAATATACTTTTTAAATTATAATTTTAAATTAGTACATCCCCACTTTCTACTAAAATATCAAATAGTTATAATGTTTTCAAAGTATTAGAAATAACTACTTTATTTTTAATACTTTATCTAGATTTTGAAAAATTGAATAATCATAATCTTGGTGAAGCGATACTTCAAGAACATCATAAAGTTTTTCTAATTGTTTTATAATTTGTTCTAATGCAAAGTCGTTTTTTACAAGTAAGAACATTTTACTTGTACTTCCATCTCCAATTTGGGTACAAAGTATCCCTTCTAAATTAAAAGCTCTTCTAGCAAACAGTCCTGTTATATGACTCATCACTCCAGGATGATTTCTTACAAGCAATTCAACGAGATAAAAATCAGTATTAATCATATAATTTTTCACCACCAATCATTTTTATATTTGCATCACCAGGATAAACCATAGGTAATACATTTTCAGTCTCATTAATTGGTATATTAATTAAATAAGGACCAGGTTTTGATAATATTTCTTTTAATTTATCTAATGAATCATTTTCTTGTGATAAATTACAACTATTTATTCCAAAACCATTAGCGATTATTTTAAAATCAGGATTTGATATAAACTTTGATGCAATAAAGTGTTTATCATAAAATAATTCTTGTTGTTGGCGAACTAATCCTAAATGATGATTATTTAATATTATTATTTTTATATTTAAATCTAGATCCTTAAGTGTTGAAAGTTCTTGAATATTCATTAAAATTGATCCATCACCAGAAAAGCAAATAATTTGTCTTTCTTTATTTGCTAATGCAGCACCAATTGCTGTAGGAAGTCCAAATCCCATTGTTCCTAAGCCGCCAGAAGTCAAGAAGGTTCTAGGATACTTAAAAGGATATCTTTGAGCTGTCCACATTTGATGTTCACCTACATCAGTAACTATTATCGTATCGTCAGAAACATTATTACCAACAAAAGAAATTATATTAGTTGGATGTAGAAGATTATCAAATTGAGGAAGTGGATAATCTTTTTTAAAGCACTTAACTCGTTCTATCCACGATGTTCTTTCTTTTTTATTAACAAGAGGTAAAATATCTTCTAGGAAATATTTAATATGTTCATTCATCGATAAGCTGCTAATTTTAACTTTATTAATTTCTGCAGGATCAATATCTATATGGATTATTGTAGCTTTAGGACAAAATTTATTTATATCTCCAGTAGCTCTATCATCAAATCTAACCCCGAATGCTAATATTAAATCTGCTTCGTTAAGTAGATAATTTGTGTAAGGAGCTCCATGCATTCCAAGCATTCCTAAGTTTAAATCATCATTAACTGGAAATGCACCTAATCCCATTAAACTTAATGTGACAGGAATATTACTCTTTTTAGCTAATGTATATAGATCATTAGAGGCATTAGCACTAATGATACCTCCTCCAGCATAAATAATAGGCTTTTTGGCTGTATTAATTAATTCAGCAATACATTCAAGTTTATAACTTTTGGGGGATTTTTTAATAGAAGCACCTTCTTTATTTTGTTTAAAGATATTTTCATCTACTTCTATAATTTCAATTTGAATGTTTTTTGGGATATCTATTAGTACAGGACCAGGACGCCCTTCCATTGATATTTTAAAAGCTTCTGGTATGATAGTAAAAAGGTCTTTAGAATTTCTAACTAAAAAATTATGCTTAGTAATAGGAATAGTTAGCCCATAGGCATCAACTTCTTGAAAAGCATCTGTACCGATAGCGGAAAGAGGTACCTGTCCAGTTATTGCAATTAGTGGAATAGAATCTAATTTAGCATCAGCAATAGCAGTAAGCAAATTTGTAGCACCAGGACCAGATGTTGCAAAACATACACCAGGTTTACCTGTACTTCTTGAAATACCTTGAGCTATAAAAGCAGCACCTTGTTCATGCCTAGCTAAGATATGAGTTATATTACTTTTATATAAAGCATCATATATTGGAAGATTAAATCCACCAGGAATGCCAGCAATATATTTTATTCCTTCATTTTCTAATAATTTAATAACTATTTCCGCACAATTGTATTTCATATAAATCACTCCTCTTTGAAAAATTATCCTATAGAGATATAAAAAACTCTTTATCCAAATAAAACAGGACGAAGAGAAACTCATCGAGACACCATCTGAAATTTGTATTATTTAATATAAGATATTCTATATAATATTGTCATTATAACAGTAGGTACTGGTTTAAATGTTTAGGCTAAAAACTTAAAGGCTAGTTATATAGGTATGATAAAAATTAAAAGAAACTATAATTTTTATAATATCTACTTGTTCATATGTTTAAATTGTTAATTATATAATATTTTATATAATTATATGATTAAATGTTATATTTTATCAAGTGATTTTTTCAAATTATCAATAAAATTATTGCAAAAATTTAAATGAAATAGAATTATATATTAAATATTTAAGTCAATAATTGATATGTGTACGTTTAAATTCATTATGAATCATTAAATAATAAATTAATGGAAATTTTATGTTGATACTGATTAGGTTTTATGATAAAATAAAAGTTTTATAAAAGTAACTAAATGTGGTATACTATAATAGTAAAACCAAAGGAGGTTATTTTTTGTTTAATATAGGAGATAAAATTGTATACCCTAGCCAAGGGGTAGGTATAATTGAATTAATAGGTGAAATGTTATTTAAAGGGGAAGTTCAGAATTATTATAAAATACATATATTTAATAATAATATGACATTAACATTACCAATTAATAGAGTAAATGATTTAAACATAAGATTAGTAAGTGATTCGGAAACTTTAGATAATGCTCTAGAAAATGTAAAAGAATTTACAAATAACGTAGAAGAGTTAAATAAATCTGATTTTAAAGAAAGAGCATCCATTAATAATCAAAAAATAAAATCAGGAACATTAACGGATTATTTAGAAGTTGTGTGTAATCTTACTAAAGTAAAAGAACAACATTCTTTAAATTCAAGCGAAAAGGATACTTTACGCAAAACAGTGAAAACACTAGTTGAAGAAATAAGTCAATCTAAGAATTTATCTAATGATGATGCTAGTAATTTATTAAATTTAGCAATTAATTTTTAATAATAACATTTATAAGATAAAAAAGGCTTGCTATTTATCAAAAAAGTGTTATTATAAGAATATCGGTAATATATATAAGTAAATTATAAAAATATCGATAAAGATAAAAAGGTTTTTAATATAGATGTATAAATTTCTCCTTTTAGAGAATGATATTAATCAATATATTAATCTTTTAATTAACAAGGAGGAATTTTAAAATGGAAGATAAGACTTTAGTATGTAGAGATTGTGGTAAGGAATTTGTTTTCACAGTAGGAGAACAAGAATTCTACAAAGAAAAAGGATTCACTAACGAACCTACAAGATGTATTGACTGTAGAAGAGCTAGAAAACAACAAAACAACAGAAGATAGTTTTGTTTAATATAGGAGTGCTTTTAGTAAAGTAATTTACTAAAAGCACTCCTTTTTTTATGTATAGGAAATTATAGAATTTTTGAAGAGTGAAGGGTTCACAGCCAATTTGTTCTTATTTAGGAAATTATAAAAATCTTAAATGTGTGTTGATATATGCATAAGTAAAGTATGAAATAAAATAGATCTATCTCTAAATAAGAAATTATTTAAGAGTATGGGTCTATTTTTATTGTATAAAATTTAATATTTAGAAAATTGATAATAACTGAATACAGATGTTTTATTTCATGAATAATTTAAAGAATTATAAACAAATTATAAGTAATATTAAATTTATTTATATAGGAGATAAACATTTATGGATATTTACCAAGAAAACAATAATTATAATTTATTAAAAAATCTTATGTTGAAATATAAAAAATTAACCATAAATATACAGGGTTATTATTTATGATTAATAAAATAATAAACAAATATCATATTAATGTTTATTCAATGTTAAAGCATGGTACTGTAGCTGTAATAACTATGTTCGGTGTTGGATTATTGTTTGGAATAAAAAATATAATGCTAGCATTTCCAATAGCTTTAACATCAACAGTTTTAAGTAGACAAAATCTACAGGTTAAAATTATCAGTAAAATTTTAAATATAATTCTTATTGATTTAGCAATTGTAGTAGCAGCATTTATTTCATCGCAAAATATTTATTGGGGGATTATAATAAATTTTATATCTATATTTTTAATAATGTATAATATAATTTCACCTTATGATATGGCTTTTTACAAACCGTTTATTATGTTATATATATTTACTCAGTACGCACGTATATCTTTAGAAGAATTGCCTCTTAGAATATTAGCAGTTATTTTTGGTGTATTAGTTATAGTTTGTAGCAATATAATAACAAAAGTTAATGAGAAATCTAAATTAGGAAATAGTATAACTTCATCTTTATTATTGATGAAAAGTCAGCTTAAGAATATTATTAATGGTAAATTTGAAGAAAATATAGTGAAAAAGTGCTCTAAAATTATGAGAGAACTAGTATATAAAGTTTATATCACAAGACATAAAAAATATTTAACAACTAATTTAGGAAGAATACAGTTTAATATATACATAAATATGGAATATTTTAATCTTTATTTAAGAAATGTATATTCTGAATATAATAATAATGATATTAAAAAGAATGAAATTGAAGATATAATAAATGTAATAGATGATATATTAGATTATTCTAATTATAGTGTAACTGTAGAAGAATTAGAAAATAAAATAAATCTATTTAAAGATTTATATAATAATGAATCTAAAACTTTAAGTGAGATATGTAATATAATGAATTCTTTAAAAATTAGTATAAAAGAATTAAAGGAATTAGGAAATAAAGAAATAAATAAAATTTATAGTGAGTGGGAAAAGGAAAATATAGAAAATTTTAGAGAATCGTTTCATAAAGGTATGAGATTTAATTTTGCAATGAGAATGGCAATAACCTTAACAATAGTTTTATTTATTGGTGAAATTTTAGGGTACTATAAAATAATATGGGCTATTATAACAATAATGTCTGTAATTCAACCATATTATGAATATACTTTAAATAAAACTAAAGAAAGAATAATTGGAAATGTTATAGGAATATTGTTTACAGGAATATTTATAAATTTAGTAAATTTAAAATGGATAACTATATTAATTTTAATATTATCATTATATTTATTATATGGATTTAAAGAATATTATAAAATCTCACTATTTGCTTCAATTGCCTCTATATGTATAGCATCATTAGCAGAAAATATAAATGTTCTTCTTATTTATAGAATAATTTATGTAATAATAGGAGTAGTGATAGTTATAATAGTAAATAAAAAAATATTTCCATATAGATTAAAAGAGGGAATAGATGAGCTTATAATTAAGATTGATAAATTAAATACTATGTTAATAAACTATAGTATAGCAATTTTAAATGGTACTGAAAATCCTAATAAAGTTAGAAATATAATAATACATTCTACTTTACTATGTGAAAAATTAGAAATAAGAAATTTAAATTTTAATGATGAAAATATAAGGAGAATTGTAAATACTAATAATGAATTTGTGATTCAAGTAGGTTATAGAGTTCTTAAGTAATTTTGATATATTAGTAATTAAATATAAAATTTTCAAAATATTTTATTAAAAATATTTTAAATAAATGAAAAAAATGATAATTTGATAAATAAATAGGCGAAATATTGACAATATAAGTAGAGGGGTATATTCTAAATATAGATTTAATAAAATAAAAATTCTAAGAAGAGAAAGAGTAAGTAATATTTTTGTTCTACAGAAAGTTAGCGGGTGATGAAAGCTAATGTACAATGTATAACTGAAGATCATCTCAGAGAAGTGAAGCTGAAATTTTAATGAGAATTGAGTAAGTTTCAACGGAGTTTCACCGTTAACAGAAAAGCGTATTATTTAGTACGTAATGGAGTGCTATAAAATGAGTTGCATATTTTTATATATCATTTTATAGAATTAGGGTGGTATCGCGATTTAACCTCGTCCCTTTATTAGGGACGGGGTATTTTTATATGTAAAAAGGGGGAATTTAAATGGATATTGAAGGTGACATTAAGCATTGAGTTAATAATAAAAAATAACAATCTAGGGGGATTTTAAAATGAGAAATTTATCAAAGAAAAATTTAGTACTTGTAAGTTTTATGCTTTTTTCAATGTTTTTTGGAGCAGGGAATTTAATATTTCCACCATTTTTAGGTCAATCAGCAGGAAATCAAACATGGATAGCATTAATGGGATTTTTTATAACAGCAGTTGGGTTTCCTATTTTAGGAGTAATTGCAGTTGCTAAATGTGGAGGATTAAAAAATTTGGCAAGTAGAGTCAATCCAAGTTTTGCTATTGTATTCACAATATTAATATATTTATCAATTGGACCATGTCTAGGAATTCCTAGAGCAGGAAGCTTACCATTTGAAATGGCAGTAGCTCCATTTTTACCAAAGGAATTCTCTATCACATTATCACGATTAATTTATACTTTTGCATTTTTTGCTATTGCATATTGGTTATGTTTATCACCAGGAAAATTAGTTGATCGTGTAGGTAAATTTTTAACTCCTACACTATTATTTCTTATTTCAATTGTATTTATAGGAAGTTTATTTAAGCCATTAGGGGGATATGGATTAGCAAGTGGAGAATATTTATCATCACCTTTAGCAAAAGGATTTTTAGAGGGATATATGACTATGGATACAATAGCTGCTTTAAACTTTGGTATAGTAATAGCATTTGCTATAAAGTCTAAGGGAGTTGATGATGAAAATGGAATAATTTCAACATCAATAAAATCAGGATTTATTGCAGGGTTAATGTTAATAGTTATTTATTGTATGTTAGCACATTTAGGAGCTACTTCAGTTGGAATATTTGGAGCAACAGAAACAGGTGCACAAACACTTACTAATGTAATGACATATTTATTTGGAAAACCAGGAGTTATATTATTAGCCGCAATTTTTACAGTAGCATGTTTAACAACTTGTGTTGGTCTTATAACATCTTGTAGTGAATATTTCACAACATTAAATTCAAAAGTAAATTATAAAATGTGGGTTAGAATACTTACACTTTCAAGTATGATACTTGCTAATATGGGATTAAGTAAAATACTTGCAATATCAGTACCTGTTTTAAATGCAATTTATCCAATTTCCATAATGCTTATATTACTAGGAATATTAAATGATATTTTTGGAGGAAGTTCAATAGTGTATACTTTAACACTTTTATTTACAGGAATAGTAAGTATTGTTGATGCTTTTAGCCAAGCTGGAATAAGAATAGATATTTTAATAAATATATTTTCTAAGTTGCCACTTTATTCTCAAGGATTAGGATGGATTCTACCAGCAATCTGTGGAATGGGCTTAGGATTAGTATGTAAATTATTGAAAAGCAAATTTAATAAAAGAGATTTATTATTAGAAGATGTTTAAATATTATATTAATGATATAATATAAATTAAAATTCAGAAAAACATACATTTAATATAATGTGTGTTTTTCTTTTTAGAAAGGTGTAATTTATATGAAAGATTTAATAAATAAATTAAATAAAAATAATTTGTTTCGAGGACTTAGTGAAGAAGAAATAAGTTGTGTTATATCTGATAAAAATTATTTTATTAAGTCATATAAAAAGGGCGAAATTATTGCTTCAGAAGATGATGAATGTAGTAGTTTGGGAATTATATTAGATGGTATGGTAGAAATACAAAAAATATATTTAAGTGGAAAATACATTGTTTTAAAGAGGTTATCTAATAATCAAGTATTTGGAGAAGCACTTATTTTTTCAAAAAAAAATACTTATCCATCTACAATAGTTGCATTTGAGGATTGTAGTGTTTTATATATGAAACGAAAAACTATTATAAGTTTATGTTTAGCAAATGAAAAATTACTAGAAAATTTTATGTCTATATTAAGTAATAAAATTTTGATGCTTAATGCTAAAATAAAGAATATATCATTTAAAAGTATTAAGCATAAGGTTATAAATTTCATACTTGAATTGTCTAAAAAACAAAATAGTATATATATAACTTTAAAGGAAAGCAAAAAGGAAATTGCCTCTAATCTTGGAATACCTAGGCCATCATTATCACGAGAACTTATGAATTTAAGAGATATGGAGTACATAGAATTTGATAAAAATATAATTAAAATATTAGATTTAGAAAAATTAGAAGAAGAATTATTTAATTAAAATATAAGGCTATGTTTTA
>NZ_JAMQHY010000035.1:123271-137180 GCF_023845705.1 Clostridium sp. ZBS15 | reverse complement strand
AATTGAACTTAGGAATGCTAAAATGAGTTATTAAAAGAATTATATTTTTTTAACAACTCATTTTTATATTTTAAATTATTAATTAACTTTAAGATAATTATGCAATAATCACTTGTATTTCTAGATCTTCAAGGAGAGTACGCCATTTATCAGAAATACCTTGATCTGTAATTACAATATCAAATTCTTGAAGATCTGAAAAATAAGAAGATTTAACAGATTCAAATTTATCAGAATCAACTAATAATATTTTTTCCACAGATGAACTTATAATAGCTCTTTTAGTTGCCACTTCATAGTTGTTAGAACATGTAACCCCTAAGCTTTCGTGAACTCCAGCAGCAGATACAAAAACTTTAGTAGCTCTCATATTTTCAATAAGAGAAATTCCCTCAGGACTTTCAAACATTTGAGTGTTTTCGTGAAAATATCCACCAGAAAATATTAATTCAATGTTTTTTTTATTTTTCAAAGCACTTAAAATATTTATACTATAAAATAATGCCGTTAGTTTTATATCATCACTAATATTTTGTGCTAATTTTTCTGTAGTTGTACCAGCATCTATTATGATAATATCATCATCTTGAATTAACTTTGCAGCAGCTTTACCAATTTTAATTTTCTCATTCTCCCTTTTTATGGTCTCATCTGTAATATCATAATTATTATTTAGTTTTTCAATACTATTTAAAGGATTGTATATTGTTGCCCCATACACATTACTAACGATATTATTTGATTTTAAAAGATTTAAGTCTCGTCGAATTGTCATTTCAGAAACTCCTAAAGTAGATGCTAAATCTTTAATTGAAGCACCATTTTTTTCTTTTAAAATTTCTATAATTCTATTAGCACGCTGTAGTTTTTTATTCATTATTAATCACCTTATTCTATTTTTTAGTGAACAATTTTATATTTCAATACTGCTTAAAAACAGTTTATATAATTAAACGCTTATTGTTTATATTCTAACATTATTTAAAAAATAATACAAAAAAATAAATAAATTTCATTGAAAGTACTTATAATAACTATATAATCAATTACTTAAAGTTAAAAATGTTCTAACTTTAACATTTTATGTTGACAATACAACATTTGAGGGATAAAATAAAGCCATAGAAGAAAGTTTATATTAAAAGAAACAAAGAAATGAGGATGTAATTTATGAATAATGCAGAAATTTTAAAACATGTTGACCATACTTTATTAAAGCCAGTAGCAACTTGGGATGATATAAAAAAAATATGTGATGAATCAATAGAATATAATACAGCATCAATATGTATTCCAGCTTGTTATATATCTCGTATACATGAAACATATGGGGACAAGGTTAATATATGTACAGTAGTAGGTTTCCCTTTAGGATATTCTTCAACAGAAGGTAAAATAGCAGAAACAAAACAAGCTTTAGCTGATGGAGCAAATGAAATAGATATGGTAATTAACATTTCAGATGTTAAAAACAAAGAATACGATAAAGTTACAGCAGAAATAAGAGCTTTAAAAGAAGTTGTTGGAGATAAAATATTAAAAGTTATAATTGAAACTTGCTATTTAACAGAAGAAGAAAAAATAGCTATGTGCAAAGCTGTAACAGAAGCAGGAGCTGATTATATAAAGACATCTACTGGCTTTGGAACAGGTGGAGCAACACTTGAAGATATAAAATTGTTCAAAAAACATATTGGACCAAATGTTAAGATTAAAGCTGCTGGTGGAGTAAGCACAGTAGAAGATCTTAATATGTTTATAAATGAAGGCTGTGATAGACTTGGAACAAGTAGAGCAGTAGGTCTTTTAAAAGGTGAAGAAACACAAGGATATTAATTCAATTAATAATTGAAAATTGACAATGGACAATTAATATAAAAAATAGAGTATATGTTTTTATAAATATATGATGTTTAAGAACTAGATGGTTACTATGTAATATTTAATTGTCCTTGTCTACTATTATTTTCAAATAAACTAATGACATATAATATTATTTCAGAAAACGTTTGCTAAAATGAATCGGAAAAAAGAACAAAGAAGAATTATAAAATATAAGATTGACCATTGATAATAGAAAATAAAGCAAAAAATAGCCAAGTGGTTATAGTAAATATAATTATTTAATTAAGCAGATTTTTGTAATTATCTATTATGAGTTGTTAACTGAAATAAAGGGAGGATGCAAATATGCGTTTTGTAGATATTATCAATAAGAAAAGAGAAAAAAAAGAACTGACTAATGAAGAAATTCAATTTTGGATCGATGGTGTAGTAAATGGATCTATCCCAGATTATCAAACAAGCTCTTTATTAATGGCTATAGTATTAAATGGAATGAACGAAAGAGAAACATCTTATTTAGCAAAATCTATGATGCATAGTGGAGATGTAATAGATTTAACTTCTATAAAGGGAATTAAAGCGGATAAACATTCAACAGGTGGTGTTGGGGATAAAACATCTATGGCACTTGGGCCAATGGTGGCTGCTTGTGGACTTAAAGTAGCTAAGATGTCAGGAAGAGGTCTTGGACATACAGGTGGAACATTAGATAAGTTAGAATCTATTGAAGGATTTAACTGTTTTTTAACAGAAGAAGATTTTATAAATCAAGTAAAAGATATTGGTGTAGCTATAATAGGACAAACAGGAGATTTAGTTCCTGCAGATAAAAAACTATATGCATTAAGAGATGTTACTGGAACTGTAAATGCAATTCCTTTAATAGCTTCTTCTATAATGTCTAAAAAATTAGCATCTGGATCTGATACTATACTTTTAGATGTAAAGTATGGAGAAGGGGCATTTATGCATACTATTGAGGATGCTACAAACTTAGCACAAGCTATGATTTCAATAGGTAATAGTCTTGGAAGAAATACTATGGCTATGATTACAGATATGAACCAACCTTTAGGTAATACAATAGGTAATTCATTAGAAATAATAGAAGCTATTGAAACTTTAAAAGGAACTGGTCCAAAAGACTTTACTGAGCTTTGTATGCAAGCAGGAGAAATCATGTTAATGCAAGGAAAGCTTGCTAAAGATAAAGATGAAGCAAGAGCAATGCTAAAAGAAGGTATTGAATCAGGAAGAGCCTTTGAAAAATTTAAAGATATGGTTAAAGCGCAAGGTGGTAATGTAAAAATGATAGAAGATACAACATTACTTCCAAAATCTAAATTCATTACAGAAATAAAATGTGAAAAGAATGGATATGTTGAAACACTTCATTCTGAACAATTAGGAATTTTAGCTATGCATTTAGGTGCTGGTAGAGCTACTAAGGAAGATGAAATTAATCATGGTGTTGGTCTTATACTTAACTGTAAAAAAGGTGATAAGGTAAGTGTAGGATATACAATTTGCTATGTGCATCATGACAATGAATTAAAGAAAGAATGGATAGAAGAATTACATGAAGCATTTTTAATAAGTGATAATCATATAGAAGCTTCTCCACTTATTGAAAAAATATTAAAATAGTATGTTATGTTTTAATTTTTGGTTAATACTATAATAGAAAATATATTTTAAATATCGACCACTCCTATATATAAATAAATATAAGAGACTTTAATTATGTTTAATAGTTAAAGTCTCTTATTTGTTTGATCAGTTTTATAAAATAGAAATATAAAGTAGAATTTAATGATGAAATAAAGAATAGTATTTGCTAGTTAAATTTTGTGAGTTTTATTTAAATATAAAAATAATTGTAACAATTGTTACGGAGCATTTTCATAATTCAAGATAAAATCTAATCATACCAAATAAAAAATATGGCTCTGTTTTAAATATGTATTGATATATGCATATATCAATATTCTACTAAAACATAGCTAAAGATAAAAGGAGAATTTATTATGGAAAATAAAATGTTCTGTTTTCAATGTCAAGAAGCAGCGGGATGTACAGGCTGTACTATAAAGGGAGTGTGTGGAAAAACACCTGAACTTGCAAAACTTCAAGATTTATTAATATATACAACTAAAGGGTTAGCAGAAGTAGCAACTAGAGCTAGAGAAGAAAAAATAAAAGTATCAAGCAATATAAATCATATGGTAACAATGAATCTTTTTACAACTATAACAAATGCCAATTTTGATAATGAAATTTTTTATTTAAGAGTAAAAGAAACTATTGATTTAAAAGAAAAACTATTATCTAAATTAAATGATAAATCAAATCTAAGTGAAGCAGCTTCATTTGTATGCGAAACAAAAGAAGAAATGGAAGCAAAGGCACCTAAGATAGGAGTATTAGCTACTGAGAATGAAGATATAAGAAGTTTAAGAGAACTTATAATTTATGGATTAAAGGGATTATCAGCATATATGAAACATGCTAATGCATTAGGATATGATGATGAAAAAATTTCTGAGTTTATGCAAAAAGCTTTAGCAGCAGTGAATAATGATAATGTAAGTTTAGATGAATATATAGCTTTAACTTTAGAAACTGGAAAAGTAGGCGTAGATGGAATGGCTCTTTTAGATAAAGCTAATACAGAAAGCTATGGAAATCCTGAAATAACTAAAGTTAACATTGGAGTAGGAAAAAATCCAGGAATATTAGTGTCAGGCCATGATTTAAAAGATTTAGAACAATTATTAATTCAAACAGAAGGTACAGGTGTAGATGTATATACTCATTCTGAAATGTTACCAGCTCATTATTATCCACATTTAAAGAAATACGATCATTTAGTAGGTAACTATGGAAACGCATGGTGGAAGCAAAGAGAAGAATTTACAAGCTTTAATGGTCCAATTCTTATGACTACAAATTGCATAGTACCTCCAACTGACAAGGATGTATATAAAGATAAGATGTATACAACTGGTGCAGCAGGATTTGATGGATGTGTTCATATTACAGCAAACGAAAATGGAAAGAAAGATTTTTCAGCTATAATAGAACAAGCAAAGAAATGTGAAGCACCAACTGAAATAGAAAATGGAGAAATCGTTGGAGGTTTTGCACATGCTCAAGTATTAGCATTAGCTGATAAAATTGTTGAAGCAGTTAAAACTGGAGCTATAAAGAAGTTCTTTGTTATGGCAGGGTGTGATGGAAGACATAAATCAAGAGAATATTATACAGATTTTGCAAAAGCTCTTCCAAAAGATACTGTAATCTTAACAGCAGGATGTGCAAAATACAAATATAATAAATTAGAGCTTGGTGATATTGGAGGAATTCCTAGAGTATTAGATGCAGGTCAATGTAATGACTCATACTCATTAGCTGTAATTGCTTTAAAACTAAAAGAAGTGTTTGAATTAGAAGATATAAATGAATTACCTATAGCTTTTAATATAGCATGGTATGAACAAAAGGCAGTAATAGTATTATTATCATTATTACATTTAGGAATTAAAAACATTCATTTAGGACCAACTTTACCGGCGTTTTTATCAGAAAATGTAGCAAAGGTATTAGTAGATAACTTTGGAATTTGTGGAATTACAAACGTTGATGATGATTTAAAAATATTTTTAGACTAATATAATTTATTAAGAGTAGTTATATAGATATATTTCTATAATAACTACTCTTTTTATCAAATTACCATTCCCATAAAAAGTAAAATATGGTAAAATAAATATAAATATAAATTAAAATGATATTTAAGGGAGTGTAGTTATGATAAAACCTAGCTTTGGTAGAAAAAATAATGCAGAATTACAAACTAATAAAATGTTTGCTGAAGAAATTCAAAAAGAAAAGAATAATAATTGTGAATTAGAAGAAATTAAGAATCAAAATAATGATTTATCTATATTAAATGAAAATACTGTAAAATATATAATTGAAAACTTTCCAGATATGTCACTAAAAATAAAAGATAGTTTAATTAATTTAATAGATACTTTAGAAAATACAATAGATTATATAGAAGATGAATCTAGTAAAATAGTAAAGGAAGAAAGAAATTTCACTTTAAGCAAATCTTATAGAAAAATTTCTGTAGAAGTATATGATATGGTTAAGAATATACAAAATTATTCTAATTGGATAGAAGAAGAAAATTTAGTGAATAATAAAAAATCATCTAATATTGAAGCTGCTATGGATAAAATAGAAGATAAAAAAGAAAAGAAAGATGATGTTTTTATAAAAGATGAAGGAATGGAAATATATAGAGACTTCTCTTCAAAAAATCCTAATAGATTTAAATTACATGATAATATTATCAAAGTAGAAGATTGGGATGATTTACTTGTAAAAACAGCAGAAATATTAAATAAAAAATATAAAGAAAATAAAAAATTAAAACCTATACAAAATGATATAAAAATTGCCAATAAAAAATCTAATGAAAATACATTGAGAAATACTGTTATAGAGATGTTAAACGAATACAGAATAAATCTTGAAGATTTTAAAATTATAGTTCATTAACAAGAAATATTTAGTAATTTAATAAGATTTATTTCATGAATTAAAATGATTTTTTTTGAATGTTTTTGACAAACTTGATACGATAATGTAAAATAAAAATACTTTTTTATTTAAAGAATTTTTTATTTATGGTATTAATGTGAACGTTTGAGAATTATATGTAGTAATAAATTTAATAAAAATTAAAGAAAAGGATGAAAAACATGAACCAAAAAAAATTATTAATGAGATTAATTTTGTTTTTTTTAGGAATGGCAATAATACAATTTGGAGTAGGATTATCACTAGTAACAAATATAGGATCAGATTCATTCACTGTATTTACCCAAGGCTTATCAATATTGCTTAACACCACACCAGGAATAGCTAATATGTGTATACTTTTTGTATTAACTATAATAATAATTTTAATTGATAGAAAAAAGATAAACATTGGAACTTTCATTTGTCTTGTTGGAGTAGGACCTGTTATAGATTTATCTATAAGCATATTTTCAAGATTTAACATACAAGATTGTAGTATGTTTGTAAAAGCACTTATGATAGTTTTAGTAAACTTTATCATTGCAGTAGGTTTTTCAATACTTTCAGCAAGTGACTTAGGAGTTGCACCTAATGACATAGTACCATTTATTATACAGGATAAAACAAAATTTCAGTATAGATGGATTAGAATGACTTTAGATGGAATATACTTAGTAGTAGGATATTTATTAGGTGGTAAGGTATGGCTTGGAACTATAATAGCAATGTTAACTATAGGACCATTTATTCAATTATGTCTTCCATATGGTAAAAAGATTGTTGAAACTTTAATTGATAGCAAGAATGATATCGTTAAGCAAGAAAATATAGAAGAAGTAGAAATTCAATAATTAAAATTTTATTTGAGTTTGTTTTACAAAAAAGGTGAATTTATTTATATAAATTCACCTTTTTCTTGTCTATTACTTGATTCAATATGAAATTATGTAAAATTTGAACTTTATGTATTCGTATAATTATTTAAAGCATTTGTAATAAAAAACAAAAAAACTTGTGTAAATACTAAAAATCACGATTTTTATTGTAAAAATTGTAAATTAATAGTATAATGTAATAAAATATGAAGTATAAGAGATGTAGAAGAAATGATTAGAAATTTTATAGGAAATTTTGTACAAGGTATTTGTAATTATAATGGATATAGTGAAGAACAATGTGAGCAAATTCAATATACAATAACAGTATTATTTTTTGAATTTATAAAGTTAATGTCAATAATAATTATATTTTCATTAATTGGATACTGTAAAGAAAGTATTATAATAATAGGAATAATGAGTATAACAAAACCTTTTATAGGTGGATATCATGAAAATACTCAAGTAAGATGTTTTATAGCAACAATGCTTATAACTAGTAGTGTTATATTATTGAGTTTAAATTGTAAACTCAATTTTATAAGCAACTGTATTTTAATATTGATTAGTTTATTTTCAATATATAATACAGCACCAGTTTTAAATGATAAAATGCCAATTACGCGCCTCGAACTTATAAATAAAAATAGAATTCTAGGAATTTCTATTTCATCAATTTTAGCAATAAGCTCTATATTGCTATATAGATATAGCAATATTTATGAACTTATAACATGGACAATCTTATTTCAATCTATACTTATGTTTAACAAAAGAAAAAAGAAGTAAAGGGTATTAAATTATTATATATTTTAGGAGGATGATAATAATGAAAAGATTAATAGGAAAAATGTTAATGAAATTAACTGAAAAATTTATAATTATTACACCAGCATCAACATATTCAGTTGGAGTAGAAGATATGCCTGAATCAATGAAAAAAATGAGATAAAAGCTCTAAAAATAGGGGGAGCGTAATTTGGTGATAAATTTAGTAGATACATTAAATTCTATTTTACAAGCCATTATTTTTATATATGTAATAGATTATTGTATTGAAGATAATTATAAGAAAAATACAATTGAAAAGATAGTTGCAACTATAAGTGTATTTTTATTAATGTATATTTTAAATTATATGTTTGGGAATTTATCTATTTGTGCTTTTATTATACATGGATTAGAACTAATAGTTATTAGTGGAGTTTTATATAGAAAAAAAGTATACGATTCTCTAATTATATATACAATAATTTATTTTTTTATAGCACTTAATGTTAATATATTCGGAAATTTATTTTTTGGATTTTTAAAAAATTTCAAATCATTAAAAAATATAGATGCTTTAATGATTTGCATAATATATGTTCCACATTTTTTTATGGGATTTTTAATTTTAAAATATAAAGAAAAAATAAAAAAAATATATATGCAAATTTTATCAATAAACTCATCTATTATAACTGTAATTTTAATAAACTTTTCTTTAGATTTTATATTAGGTTTTTATTTGATTTTTTATAAAAATGAATCTGAGTTATTAAGGAATTTATTAAGCATAAGTTTGATGTTATTTCTAGGGATAATAATTCTTTATTTTATTAACATAGATATTAAATCACATAAAATATTAGAGTTAAATAAAAATCTATATGAAAAAAATGCTGAGCTTACAACAATTCAAGGAGGTTACGCAAAAGAAATTATATATATGCATGATCTTTATTGTATGAAAAGAATTGATAAAATTGGAGAAAAACTAAAAGATATAATTAATAAAAATAATGTAGAAGCTGATTTTAAATTAAATGAAAATAATACTTTAATTAATAATATAGTTAAAAAGATAAAGTTTGAGGATATTAATATAATAATAGAAGATGAAGGCAGCATTAATAATGCAAAGATAACAGAAATAGAACTTTATAGAATAATTTCTAACATAGTAAATAATGCGGTGAAGGCTATGGGGAAAACTGGAATTCTAATAATAAAAACTTATGATATAAAAGATTATGTAGTTATTATTATAGAAAATAATGGACCTAAAATTGAGGAAGAGAATATATGCAAGATATTTGAAGCAGGATTTACTACAAAAAATAATACTGAAAATAATCATGGGTATGGCTTAAGTATTGTAAAGGAATTAATAGAGAAATGCGGTGGAAATATAAATTTAAAAAGTAATGATATTTCTACAAAATTTGAAATCAAGTTACCTTTAAATGATTAATTGTAAATAATACATATTAAAATTAAAGTGTTGATATAATATCAACACTTTATTATTAGCTAAAATACTTTAAATTATTACATACAAAGGGGAAAAATAATGATTATAATGTTAGGAAGTGTGATAAATCTTTTTTTAGAATCTTTAGTTATACTAAACGTTATAAATTCTTGCGTAAAAAAAGATTGCCAAAAAAGCAAAAAAGAATTAGGCATAGTAATATTTTTGTTATTAACTATATCAGTAATAATTAATAATTTATATATAAATAATAATATTGGTATCGTTTATAATAGTGTTTTATATATTATTACAGTAGGAGTTTTATATAGAAATGATTTTAAAACAGCACAAATTATATGTAATAGCATTTATATATTAATGGTAATACTATCGCTAATAATTATTGGAGTATTTTATCCATATATAAAATTATTAAATTTAGAAAAAGCATATTTAATTAAAATAATGTATTTTATAGTATTTATGCTAAATTATATTTTTATGTATATATTGTTTAAATATAAAAAATACATAATTAGATTTTATAGATTTATGGTTAAAGATAAAATATTTATATCTTTAACAATGGCTATAAGTTTTATTGTTTACTATAGTATAATATTCAAAAACGGAATTATAGATTTTGCTAATCCATTATTAAAGAATATAATGATTATAAATTTATTTATATTTTTTATTGTAACCTCTATATATTTTAGTAGCATAAGAAAAGAAAGTGAACAAATAAATAAATTAAATAGTGAATTAGAAAAGAAAAATAATGATCTAAGAAAAATTAAACACGATCAAGGTGCAGAAATTTCTTATTTATATGGTTTGTATCTTATGAGTAAAGAAGAAAAACTAGGTCAAGCTTTAGAAAATATAATAGAAAATAATAATAAGGTAAAATCATCTATACAAATAAATGGAAATGAAAATAGATTTATTTCAAAGATATTAAAACCAATTATAGAGGAAGAAACTTGTATTATTATAGAGGATAATGCAGATAGAAACATGTTGGATATTTCTGAGAAAGATTTATATGTAATTTTAACTAATATAATTGAGTGTGTGGATGGAAACAGAGGCTTTATAAGAATACAAACTTATAATATTTTAGATAAATTAATAATTAACATAGAGTGTAATGTAAAAAATTTATCTAAAAAAAGAAGGCTTAGATTATTAAATAATGATATTAAAATAGACAATAAGAAGTTAGATTTAGCCGAAGAATTATTAGAAAAACATGAAGGAACACTTTATGTAAGTAATATGTTTTATTCAAGTGAATTTGAAATAACATTACCATTGGCTTAATGAAAATGTTAATTATATAAAAATACAATAGGCACTTATTTACTGTAATAGTTTACTTAAGAAGGGATAAAATATTTTTGTTAATTAATATAAAATAATATTGACAAATTAAAATTAGGAAATTATAATTTAAAACATAAATTAAAAATTAATATTTGTTATATCTTATCAAGAGTGGTGGAGGGACTGGCCCTATGAAACCCGGCAACCAAATGATTAATTATCATTTATGGTGCTAAATCCTGCAACTTATAGAGTTGATAGATGAGAGGGTAAATTTATTTAGTATATTAAGCGCTAGAGATTTATTCTCTGGCGCTTTTGTTATTATCTATAAAATTTATAACAAAGTTAAAATTTATGCATAATTTAATTTATAATTTAGTTTGCAAACAATGATCAATAAGTAAAAAGCAAAAAATACATTTTAATTTAGCAATAAAATGTGTAAAGGGGGGCTCTAAATGATAGAAGTTAGGAATTTAGAAAAAAAATTTGGGGAAATAAGCGTATTAAACAATATTTCAATAAACATAAAAGAAGGAGAGATTTATGGAATAATTGGACATAGTGGGGCAGGAAAATCTACATTACTTAGGTGTATAAATGGTCTTGAATCATATAATAAAGGTTCTTTAAAAATAATGGGAAATGATGTCTCTGATTTAAAAGACAAGGATTTAAGAAGTTTTAGAAGAAACTTGGGGATGATTTTTCAAAACTTTAATCTTATGCAAAGAAAAAATGTTTTTGATAATGTAGCTTTTCCATTAGAAATATGGGGATATGATAAAAATGATATTCAAACTAAAGTTATGGAACTTCTTAAATTAGTAGGTTTGGAAGAAAAAACAAAGAATAAGCCACCTGAATTAAGTGGAGGGCAAAAACAAAGAGTAGCTATTGCAAGAGCATTAGCACTAGATCCTAAAGTATTATTATGTGATGAAGCAACTTCAGCATTGGATCCTAAGACTACTAAAGATATATTATCATTACTTTTAAAAATAAATCAGGAACTTGGTATAACAATAGTTATTGTTACTCATCAAATGGAAGTGGTAAAAGAAGTTTGTGAAAGAGTTACATTGCTTGAAGGCGGAAATATAAAATCTCAAGGTAAATGTGAGGAATTATTTTTAAAACCTAAAACATCTTTAAAGAAGTTTCTTGGAGAAGATGATGAAAATATATTATCAACAACTGGAGTGAATATAAAAATATTTTTCTCTAATGACTCTTCAGAGAATGCTGTTATAACAAAGATGGCAAGAGAACTTAATATAGACTTTTCTATAATATCTGGAAAATTAGAAAAATTTAGAGATATGATTCTAGGAGGACTCGTTATAAATATAAATGAGTGTGACAAAGATAAAGTAATTGAATACTTAGAGAATAAGAAAGTTTTGCTGGAGGTGATTAAATAATGCAAGAAATTATAATAATAGCTTTAAAACAAACATTAATAATGGTCTTAGCATCTACAATATTTTCAGTTATATTAGGTTTTGTTCCAGCAATACTTCTTATTATTACTTCAGATGATGGCTTAAAACCAAATAAATTTATGTATTCTATTTTAGACTTTATAGTAAATACATTGAGAAGTTTTCCATTTGTGATATTAATGGTGATAATTATGCCCTTAACCAAGTTATTAGTTGGTAAATCTACTGGTACACTAGCTACTATAGTACCACTTACAATTGCGGCAGCACCTTTGGTTTCAAGAATTATAGAATCTGCATTAAGAGAAGTTGACAAAGGAGTAATAGAAGCAGCAAAGTCTTTCGGGGCTTCAAATTTTCAAATAATATTTAAAGTTATGTTAAAAGAAGCGATACCATCAATTGTATCTGGAATAACATTAGCTTTAATAAGTATTGTAGGTTATTCTGCTATGGCAGGAACACTTGGGGCAGGTGGACTTGGAGATGTAGCAATAAGATATGGATATCAAAGATTTGAAACAGACTTTATGATAATAACTTGTATAATATTAATTATATTCGTACAGCTTCTCCAATTTTTAGGGAATTATTTTTATGGAAAATTATCAAATTAAATTTTTAGATTAGTTATAAAATAAGCAATAATTTAAGGGGGAAAAATATATGAAAAAGAAATCTATATTATCAACAATATTAGCGGGAGTACTTATATTTAGTTTAGCAGGATGTGGAAGTACAAATAATGGGGTAGAGAGTTACAATAAAGATGATAAAACAATAAAAATAGGTGTTACACCTATACCACACAAGGAAATAGCAGAAATAGCAAAGTCTATACTTGAAAAGGAAGGATATAAGCTTGAAATAGTTGAGTTTACTGATTATGTTCAGCCTAATACAGCATTAGCTGAAGGGGATTTAGATGCTAATTATTTTCAGCATATTCCGTATTTAAATGAACAAAATGAATCAAAAGGATTAAATTTAGTTTATACAGCAGCAATTCATTTAGAACCAATGGGGCTATATTCAAATAAGATAAAGAGTTTAGATGAATTAGCTAATGGAGCTACAATAGCAATACCTAATGATCCATCAAATGAAGCAAGAGCATTAAAATTATTAGCTTCAAAAGGAATTATAAAAGTATCAGATGGTGAATTAATTACACCAAAGGATATAACAGAAAATAATAAAAACTTAAAGTTTAATGAATTAGAAGCAGCAAGCATACCAAGGGTATTAGATGATTCTGAAGCATCTGTAATAAATGGAAACTATGCAATATCAGCAGGATTTGATCCATTATCAGATGCAATAATAAGTGAAGATAAGAATTCTGAAGCAGCGAAACCTTATGCAAATATAATTGTTGTTAAAAAAGGTGATGAAGAAAAAGAAAAAATCAAAGCATTAACTGCAGCATTCACTTCACCAGAAGTAAAGGAATTTATAGAAAAAGAATATAATGGTGCAGTTATACCAGTATTTTAATTGTTATACTATGTTTAAAATAAGTGTTTATATATGCATAAGCAAAGTGGACTGAGTAATTGAACTTAGGAATACTAAAA
>NZ_JAMQHY010000035.1:74966-123174 GCF_023845705.1 Clostridium sp. ZBS15 | reverse complement strand
AGTCCAATTACAATGCCACTTTGCCTATTGCATATATCAACACTCTGCTAAAACATAGCCAATTATTAAAATTTAATAAGAAAGTGGAAGGTTAATGTATTTAATATTTTATTTACATTAACTTTTTTATTTTAGAAGTAGTATTCAATATAATAAAATTAATAAATATATTAAGTGAAAAATATAATTTATATAAATTATTATTACCACATAGATAAATAAGATATTATTTAACTTATTGTCTAAATATAGTATAATTCTAATAATACATGAAAATAAAATTGTATATGTAAGTTTAAAAGAATATTCTTAAAAGGAGAATATATTATGAAGATATCTAATATTAAAGTAAAATTACTAGGTGAGGATTTACTTAGTATTATAAATGACTTTGTAAAGATCGAAGGATTGTATATAAATAAAATTAATATATCTAATGGAATCATAGTAGAAGGAAATTTTAAAAAGGGAATTAATGTAGAATTTTCTTTAAAAGTTGAAATACTTGAATTAATAGATGGAAGAGTTATATGTAAATTGGCTAACTTAAAGGTAATGAATTTAGGTCTTTTTAGAATGTTTAGAAGCTTTATTTTGAAAAAATTAATTAAAGATTTCAATGATAAAGGAATAAGTACAGAAAAGGATAAAATATCAATAGATATAAAAAAGATATTATATGATATTCCATTTGTTGACTTTGCTTTAAATGAAGTATTTGTAAAGGATAAAGAAATTTGGGTTAATTTGGAAGGGGTTAATATTTCTTTAAAAGGGAACTTAATTAAAGAAAAAATCACAGAAGAAATTGAAGAAAATGATTTAGAAAATTCTGATGAATTGATTATTGTTAATAAGATTAAAGATAATTATTCGTTAGGGAGAGAAATAATAGAAGATAAGTTACCGGAAAAAACCAAAAAGTTTAAAGAATATATATTCCTTTTACCAGATATTATATCTTTAATATATAGATTGTTAAAAGATGATAGAGTTTCAATAAAAACTAAATTAATATTATCATCTTCTATTGCATATATTGCATTACCAACGGATATAATACCAAACAATATACCATTTATAGGAGCGATAGATGATATTGGAGTAGCATTCTTTGCACTAAACAATATTATAAATGATGTCCCTATGAATGTGATTATAGAAAATTGGGAGGGTAATAATGAGATAATTAAAGTTCTAAAAAGCGGTTTAGAATATTTGATAAACTTTACAGGTGCTAAAAATGTTGAAAAATTATGTTTAGTAATAACTGAATTAACAACATTATAATATTAAAAGTTTAATTTGTGGAAGGAATAGAATAGTGGGAAAAAAAGTTTATGCTATAAAAGAGGGCTTTGATTTTAAAAACAATCAAAAAGTAGAAGATAAAATAGTTTATACTTGGGCGGAATGCTTAAGATATGTTAAAGGTGTAAAAAATGCTAAATATAAAAGTTTTACAGATATATCTGAAGCAAAAGAATTTTTAAATAATAGAAACAATTTAATAAGTAAGTTAGATGGAAATTACCCTGATGATTGCTTACATATATATGTTGATGGTAGCTATAATATTTGCACATCACAATATTCTTATGGGGTAGTTGCAGTTAAAGATAATATTGTAGAGTATATTGATAGTGGAATTGGAGAAAGTGATCCTAGTAATAATATAAGACAGATAGCAGGTGAATTAAAGGGTGCTATAAAAGGGGTAGAGTATGCTTTAAGTTGTGGAGAAAATAAGGTGGTTATTTTTCATGATTATGCAGGAATTTGTTATCATGCAACAGGTGCATGGGAAAGAAAAGAAGCATCATCTAAGGAATATTACAAAAGAATGCAGGAATTAATGAATAGTGGTATAGAAGTTATATTTGTTAAAGTAGATAGCCATACTGGAGATTTTTTCAATGAACTTGCTGATGAAAAATGTAAAGAAGCTTTGGCTATAAAGTCTGATAACGTTGTTGAAAAGTGGATTAAAAATAATGTGGTAAAAGTTATAAATAGAGAATTGAAATCAAATATAGAAGGATTAATATCAAACTATTTTGAAAATGTAGTAGTTATTAATGATGAGAGTAGTATTAATGATTACAAAAGTGAAGTTAATGTTATAGAAGACAGATTTGAGAATATTTTTAATGAATATAAAATTAATAATATTAAAGGGAAAAAACTAATTTCTAAATTGTTAAGTAAACAAAAAGAAGAAATGATTTTATACTTGTTAGAAAATAAATGTAAATTATAAAATAAACCAATAATTTCTTGGAGTAAATTTTAAAAAAATACATAACTTATTTATAGAACAATTAATATAATAAAATGGCTATGTTTTAAATATATAAACATTATACTAAAACATAGCAAAAAAAATGTAAGAGGTGTTTATTATGGGAAAATTTACTAAAGGAATTGTTGCAGGAGCATTAATTAGTACAGCTGTAGGAATGGCATTTATGCCTAATTTAGATCGCAGAACTCAAAAGAAAATGAGAAGAGTTGGAACAAAAATGAGAAATATGGCTGAAGATACATATGATAATATGATGAATTGTTGTATGAAATAAAAATATGTTTATCAAAAAGACAAGAAAAAAATAAATGTTTTTTCTTGTCTTTTTATTTTGGTAACATATTTTACAATGAAATTTTCAAATATTATTTATATTATTAAAAGTTAAATAAAAAAATATATTAAATATAATGTAATTACATCAATATTGCATAAAAATGTAAAAGATACATAAATAATAGAAAAATAATAATAATTTGGTGTAGTTTATTGTGATTTTATGGTATAATTATTAATATAATAATTCTTGGTATAGAAAAGAGTTGAAAAATGTGGAAATCCTGTCATTGGGTGAAAAAATAAAGACGAGACGAAAAGAATTAAATATGACATTAAAAGATTTAGCAAAGAATAGGATAACTCCTGGTCAAATAAGTTTAATTGAATCAGGAAGATCAAATCCATCAATGGATTTGCTTGAATACTTAGCAGCAACATTAAATATAAGTATTGAACATCTTATGGAGTCGGAAGAAAGTCAAGCCGAAAAAATAAGCATCTATTATGAACAAGTTGCAGAATCTTATATATTATTAGAAATTTATGACATTGCACAAAAATACATAGAAAATGCTTTATATTATTCAGAAAAATATAATTTAGAATATAGAAAAGCAAGATTATTATTTATAACAGCACAAATATATGTTTATAAAAAAGATTTTCAAATGGCACAAAAGTTTTTCTTATCTTCTAATGTTATATTTATTAAAAATAATAATTATGAAGAAATAATTAAAACGTTTTTAAACTTAGCCAAAATAACAATAAATTTAAGAGCATATCATTCTGCTAGTAGTTATTTAAGACAAGCAGAAAAAGTATATTTAGATAATAACATAGAAGATGACTTTTTATTAGGAGAAATATACTATAATATGGCACGAACTTATTTTAATATAGAAGATTTAGATAAAGCATTAGAATATTCAAATGTTGCCAAGAAGAAATTAGAAAGAACTTATAGTGATAAAGGTTATGCCAAAACACTGCTTGTTTTAGCTGAAGAATTCAATAAACGAGGAGATTTATTGAAAGCTACTGCATATTCTAAAAAAGCATTAGAAGTCTATAGAAAAATAGAACACAAAAAGAGTGTAGTAGAAATTGAACATAACTTAGGTAAATTATTTTATGAATTAGATAATTTAGAAGAGTCGTTTAAGCATTATGAAGTATCTAAAAAGGTAATTAATCAAAATGAATTTGAAAATGAAGTAGATGTTTTAATAGACATATGTAAATCACATCTAAAACTTAAAAATATAGAAGAATGCAGAAAAATAGTAGAACAAATGGATAAAGTTATAGACCCAAATGATTTTAGTAGATTAATAGAATGTAAATTAATACAATATATAATTTTTAATATATCAGAAGAATATGAAAATGCTGAAAAAATGATCATGGAAGCATATGCTAAAGCTAAAGAAAGCAAAGATTTATTAAAAGCAGGCGAAATAGCTATGAAAATAGGTAAGCATTTTATGGATAAAAAAGATGAAAATAGAGCAAGTAATTATTTAAATGAAGGAATTAAATTTTTTGAAGAGTTAGAATTAATAAAATAAAATTAATTCATATTATATAATGAATCAATAAATATAAATGGGTGATGTAAGTGGAAATATTATCTACAGGGGAAAAAATAAAAAGGGCTAGAATTTTTAAAGGTATTACATTAAAAGACTTATGTGGAACTAAAATTTCAATTTCTAAAATGAGCTGTATAGAAAATGGAAAAGTTAAGGCTGATAAAGAACTATTAGAATATATATCAGAGAAAATAGGAATTGAACTAAATTATTTAATACAAGATGTATATGATCAAATATTAAATAACTTAGAATTAATAAAAAAGACATTGTCTTCGGATTCAGAGTGTGAAAATAAGCTGAAATATAATTTAGAATATGCTTTGAAATATAAATATAATGATTTAGCTTTTGAATTAATACATATACTATTTACTTATTATGTTGAACAAAGTAAAGTTGAAAATATTCAATTAATAGTTTCTCAATATTATGATTTGTATCAAAAAAATAATAATGTTGAAAATACATTAGTATATTTTAAAGATATGGCTAGATACTTATATGAAAATAAAGAGTATTTAGAATCAATAGCTTATTATAATAAATTAAGAGAAATTTTAAATCAAGAAAATAAAAAAATAGATCGGGAAGAGTACTGCTTAATCTTATATAATGAAGCTATTTGTTATCAAAGATTAAATAAATATGAAGAAGCATATGAACTTTTATCAATAGTAATTAAAGATATTGATAAAATAAATAGTGACTTAAATAAGGGAAAAATATATCATGCATATGCGACTTTGTGTATTAAGTTAAATAAAGATTATGCTGAAGACTTTAAAATTAAAGCTTTTGAATATCAAAAGCATAATCCTATAAATTTAGCATTATCTAGAGGTGATTATGGTAAATATTATTTTCAAATAAATGATAGAGAGAAAGCCATAAAAGAAATAGAAGAAGGAATAAAGACATTCCCACATCATAATAAAGAAAAATATGTAGAGTTTTTAAATTCTTGTACTAAAATTTTAGTAAAGAATTCAGAATTTGAAATTGCATCTAAAATAGCAGATGAATCTTTAAATATTGCAATTTCTACTGATAATATATCTTTATTAAAGAAATCATATTATTTAAAGGGTACAATACTTCAGAAATTAGGAGATTATGTACAAGCTGAAAAATATATGAATATAGCATTAGATGCTTTATTTAAATCAGGTACTAAAGAAGAACGTAAGGAAAGATATATAGATATGGGAAATATGTATTATAAACTAGGATCTGTATCTGATTCGTTAAAATATTTTAATTTAGCTTTTTTTGTGGATAAAAGAATATAAAAAAATTAAGGGGTATCTTTCACTGCCGTTAAATATTAAGCTAAATTTAACACACTATGAATACTAAATTTATAGATAAAATTATGTCTTTATAACACACTTATGTTAAATAACATAAATGTGTTATTTTTACATATATAATAATTTTGATAATGTGAATTAAAAGTTAAATATCTTCATAGATATAGATTAAGAAAGATAATTTTAAAGGAGCGGTTTAATGAAATTTATTTCTGTTTACCCTTCATCTATATCTGTGATTAGTAGAAGATTTAATGAAGAAAATTTTTATGAAAATAAGTATTTACCAGTAGGAAATGTAGTAGGAACTGATGGTAACGTTTTTAGGACACTAATGATGTTTGATATAAAGGATAAAATATTAAACACCTATAAGATAAAATCTGCAACATTAAATTTATGTGTAGAAAAAAATATATATAATTTTAGACAGGTTTCTGGAAATAAAGTTTTCTTAAATAATAATACTGAAGAATATAATCCTTTAGCAGTTAATTGGAATAACGCACCTAGTTATGAATACACAGATAATTTCTTAATTATTGAAGGAAATAAAGATGAGCATTTTCTAAGTGTAGATGTTTCTGAAATGGTAAACAAGTGGTTTAATTATTATGAAGAAAATTTTGGATTAACATTAACAGGAATGGAAGATGTAGAGAATTGTATAAGTATATTTTCTTATTCCAGAAATAGAAATAAGCCTTATTTATCATTGGAAGTTGAGGCGTAAAAAAGATAATGTCATTAAAAAAGTTCTATTAAAAATCCAATTTAATAGAACTTTTTTTATTTTTTAAATATACTTTGACTTTCTTTGACCTTTGTATTATTATATATTTAAAGAAGAAAATATATAGTGAAAATAAATAGGGAGGCAAGAAGAATGAATATAGAAAAAATGACATTAAGAGTACAACAAGCTTTAAGTGATGCCAATATTATAGCAGTTAAATATAATCACCAACAAATAGATGTAATTCATGTTTTTTCTGCTCTGGTTAATCAAGAAGATGGTTTAGTACCTAATATTTTTACTAAGATGGGTATTCAAGTAAAATCTTTAAAAGATAATTTAAATAAAATAATTGATTCAATGCCTAAAGTTTTAGGTGAAGGTGCATCAAATTCGGGAGTATATATCACAAGAAAAGTAGATGAAATTTTAATTAAAGCAGAAGAAATATCAAAAAAATTCGAAGATTCTTATATAAGTGTTGAACATTTAATGTTATCTATAATGGATATTGATAAAAATGGAGAAGTGGCTAAATTATTAAATAAATATAACATTACTAAGGATAAATTTTTAAAAGTTTTATCAGAAGTTAGAGGAAGTCAAAGAGTTGATACTCAAGACCCAGAGGGAACTTATGATGCATTAGCTAAATATGGAACTAATTTAGTAGAGTTAGCTAAAAAGCATAAATTAGATCCTGTTATAGGTAGAGATGAAGAAATAAGAAGAGCTATAAGAATTCTATCAAGAAGAACAAAAAATAATCCTGTTCTTATAGGTGAACCAGGTGTGGGTAAAACAGCAATAGTTGAAGGGCTAGCTGAAAGAATAGTTAGAGGTGATGTACCAGAGGGTCTAAAAGAAAAGATCATATTTTCTTTAGATATGGGATCATTAATAGCAGGGGCCAAATATAGAGGTGAATTTGAAGAAAGATTAAAAGCTGTTTTAAAGGAAGTTCAAAATAGTGAAGGTAGAATAATTTTATTTATAGATGAAATTCATACTATTGTTGGTGCAGGTAAAACTGATGGAGCTATGGATGCAGGTAACTTAATTAAGCCATTACTTGCAAGAGGAGAACTTCATTGTATAGGTGCAACAACATTTGATGAATATAGACAATATATTGAAAAAGATAAAGCTCTAGAAAGAAGATTTCAACCAGTAATAATAGAAGAACCTACGGTTGAAGACACAATTTCAATATTAAGGGGATTAAAAGAAAGGTTTGAAATACATCATGGTATAAGAATACATGATTCGGCAATAGTATCAGCTGCAAAATTATCAGATAGATATATTCAAGATAGATATTTACCAGATAAAGCAATTGATTTGATTGATGAAGCAGGTGCCATGATAAGATCAGAAATAGATTCCCTGCCAACAGAGTTAGATGTAATAAGAAGAAAAATATTTAAACTTGAAATTGAAAAAGAAGCATTATCAAAAGAAAAAGATGAAGGGTCTAAAAATAGATTAGCAGATTTAGAAAAAGAATTAGCTGGATTAAAAGAAGAAAATGATGAGATGACAGCTAAATATGAAAAAGAAAAAGCGCATATAGTTGTTTTAAAAAATATTAAAGAAGAACTAGATGAAGCTAGAGGAGAATTAGAAGCTGCTCAAAGAAATTATGAATACAACAAGGTAGCTGAAATTCAATACAGTAAAATTCCTGCATTAGAAGAAAAGCTTAAAAATGTAGAATTAGAAGTTAAAGAAAATTATGAAGGTGCTCTTTTAAAAGAAGAAGTTACAGAAGAGGAAGTTTCACAAATTTTATCTAAATGGACTGGAATACCTGTAAGTAATATTCTTGAAGGTGAAAGAGAAAAACTTTTAAGATTAGAAGACCAGATGAGCAAAAGAGTAATAGGTCAAGACGAAGCTATTGAGTCTGTTACAAATGCAATTCTTAGAGCTAGAGCAGGGCTTAAAGATATTAATAGACCAATAGGATCATTTATCTTTTTAGGACCAACAGGAGTAGGTAAAACAGAACTTGCAAAAACTTTAGCTAGAAATTTATTTGATTCAGAAGAAAATATTATTCGTATCGATATGTCAGAATACATGGAAAAACATTCAGTATCAAGATTAGTTGGAGCGCCTCCAGGATATGTAGGTTATGATGAAGGCGGACAACTAACAGAAGCAGTAAGAAGAAATCCATATAGTGTAGTACTTTTTGATGAAATAGAAAAAGCACATGATGATGTATTTAATATATTCCTTCAAATTTTAGATGATGGTAGATTAACTGATAATAAAGGAAAAACAGTAGATTTTAAAAATACTATAATTATAATGACTTCTAATATAGGTAGTAATTATTTATTGGAGAATAAAAGTGAGGATTATATTGAACCAAATATAAAAGAAGATGTAATAAATCAATTGAAATTAAGATTTAAGCCAGAATTTTTAAATAGAGTTGACGATATAATTATGTTTAAACCATTATCAGAAAGTGGAATAAAGAAAATAATAGATATATTCTTAGATGAGGTTAAAAATAGATTAAAAGATAAGAATATAGAATTAGAAGTTACTGATTCAGCTAAATCAATTATGGTTAAAGAAGGCTATGATCCAATATACGGGGCAAGACCTCTTAAGAGATATATTCAAAATACTTTGGAAAATAGTCTTGCAAGAATGATAATTAAAGGAGATTTGATTTATGGATCTAAAGTAATAGTTGATGGAGACAATGAAGAAATAATATTGAAACCTGTAAATAATTAAGTTTTATTTATTAAAGAGGCTATTTAAAATAGCCTCTTTGTTTAATATAAAAATTTGTTAAGTTATTAAAAATATTTTAATAATATAATTTAAGATGTTAGAATTTCTTGTTTAAATTATATTTACAAACTTTATAATGGGCTCTGTTTTAAACAAGTGTTGATATGTGCAATAGGTAAAAGTTCAATTACCTGTCCACTTTTACTTATGCATATATCAACACTCTGCTAAAATTAAAACACAACCTCATAATAAAATGTAAAAGGAGATAGAATACTCCTTTTATGTTTAATAAATTATTTTATATATGATTTATTTTAAATGAGAATTTGTTTTATCTGAAAAATTTCAGTTTTTCATAATTCTATGTTTAAAATGAAAAGTCATATATTAATTTATTAATATTAGAGTATATCTATCTCCTCTTTTGGTACACAGTCAGAATACTATTTTATGCCAGATTCGTATTGTTGTACCATTCTCTTAACCATTTCTCCACCAACGCTTCCACATTGCTTAGAAGAAAGGTTACCATTGTAATCAGTAAATGGAACACCCATTTCATTTGCTACTTCATTTTTGAATTTTGCTAACCCGTTTTTTGCTTCTGGTACTAATGAATTTGCCATAATATATTCCTCCTTTAATCTAATTATAAAATAATTTTATTTGCTAAGCTTTTCTGCTTTGCAGTATTATTTTGTGCCATATCAAAAAATATACTCTATGTAATGAGAGGAATATTAGTAAAAATTAATTATAAAATCCAAAAAACTACATACGTTAATAAAATTCGATAATAATGTTAAATTTATCTATTTATATCTTGAAAACTAGGTACTCCAAATAATGATTTTGCAGATTTGACACCTCTTAGAATAGCTTCTTGCATTACTTTAGCACCTATCATTCCAACAGTAGTAACATCAGAGTTAACTTTATTTGTTGCCATTGTAAATATTGTATCTCCATCAAACATAGTGTGAGCTGGATACATTGTTCTAGCATAGCCATTGTGAGCCATAGAAGCGACTTTATTTGCTTCTGCTTTAGTAAAGTTTGCATTAGTAACAATTATTCCAATAGTGGTATTCCCTTTAAATGGATTAATAGGATTATATAAGCTAGACAATAATAAATTTTCTGTATTTAAAAATTTATTATTTTTGCGATCATATGCACCAGAAATTATATTTAAATTTTGTGGATCAATTACGTCACCAAGACAATTGACAGCTACAATTGCACCAACTTCTAAAGGTCCAATTTTAACAGCATATGTACCTAGACCACCTTTCATTGAAAAATCTGGTCCTAAAAATTTTCCTACAGTTGCACCAAATCCAGCACCTATATTACCGTTTATATCATCGTAGTATTCTTCTGAATTTAAGCAAGCTTTAATTCCCATTTCTTTATTTGGACGTACTTTAGAATCACCAAATGCTAAATCAAATAAAACTGCTTGACACACTATTGGAACTTTAGCAACAGTTACATCAAAGCCAATATTTTTATTTTCTAAATATTCCATTACACCACTAGAAGCATCCAGACCAAAAGCACTTCCACCAGATAGCACAACAGCATGAATTTTATCTACCATTTCCATTGGATTTAATAAATCGGTTTCTCTTGTACCAGGTGAACCGCCACGAACATCAACTCCACCAGTTGCACCATTTTCACAGATTACAACAGAACACCCAGTTCCACCTTCTTTATTTTCAGAATGTCCTAGCTTTATACCATCTATATCACAAAATTTAATTTCTTTCATAAAAAATACCTCCTCTAGATTTTAATTACATGTGCAGCTTTACTTATGCATATGCCGCACCATTATTCCTTCACTGCGTTTGGAAAGGGTGCATGGCTAAAAAAATCCACGGCTCTAAAGTCGCCTTGGCGATTTTGTTCTAATAAACAAAAAAACAATGATAGTAAAAAGATATAGTTATTTTACACCATTGTTTTTTTATTTAATATTGAAATTAATTATTCCTATTTATTTTTAATATTGTCATTATTACTGGAACTGAAATCAAAGCACTTACAATAGCTTCTATAGAACCATTAAGTGTAATAACACTACCAATTCCTATAGTAGCAGCTTGTCTACTAATTCCTAATGCATGAGCGTATTTTTCTAAATAAATAATATATGTTAAGCCCATAACACCAATTGTATTAGTTAGCGTTCCTAGTATAGCAGCAGTACCAATACTAATACTTTTATTTTTAATTTTATTTTTTAAGAATGTATAAACATAGTATGATACTATCCCAATTAGAACTCTAGGTAATATTGCAATTATAGGATTCCAAAATATAAATGATGTTGGCATTGGAGCTGTAAACGCTTGGTACATTGAAAATAATCCAAACACTCCACCAACTAAAGCACCAACAACAGGTCCTTCAATAATTGCACCTATGATAACAGGTATATGCATGATAGTAGCTTTAACAGGTGGTATTGGAATAAATCCTAATCCTGTTAAGCCTAAAAAAATAGAGATAGCAGATAGCATACCTACCATAGCCATTTTTCTAGTTGAAAATTTTGTTTTTACATTAATTCTTTCCATAAAATGCCTCCGTTCTTATTCCCATATTTAATAAGGATATAATTCAGAAAAATTTAATTATTAGTTTTTCTGTTCAGTTTCTTTATTAAGAATACCGACAATGTAATTTTATCATGTTTCCAAAAATATTCAATAAGAAATTGTTAAAAATTTATCTAAGTTTAAACTTTTACATAAAAATTAAAAGGTTATTAAGAAAATAAGCATCAAAATTAGTATAGTTTCATCCTAATAATGCAAAAATTATACTAATTGTAGTAATTTTCATTGTTAATTAAATAATGAATAATGTTAAAAATTTGTTGATTAATTAGTCGATAATTATAAAGGTTTGTAAAAATAATTATTTTTAAATTTATATAAATGATGTTATAATTACTATGAAAAAATGAGGTGTATATTATGAATAGTATAGCAGGTAAAGGTTGTCCGACTATTATACCGGATGAAGAAAAAAAGCCATTAAAAGATATTGAAAGAAGTATAGTAAAAACATATAGAAAACATGTTTGGTCTAAGTTTGTAAAAGCAATTAAGAATTACGAACTTATTCAAGAAGGAGATAAAATTGGAGTAGCCATATCAGGAGGAAAAGATAGTATTCTTATGGCAAAATTATTTCAAGAACTTCAAAAACATGGTCAAATGAATTTTGAAGTAGAATTTATAGCTATGGATCCAGGATATCATCCACATATAAGACAATTGTTATTAGATAACTGTGAATATTTAAATATTCCAATAACTATTTATGAATCAGGAATTTTTGATGTAGTTGATAAAATGGCTAAGGATTACCCATGTTATTTATGTGCTAGAATGAGAAGGGGTTCTCTTTATAATAAAGCTCAAGAGCTTGGATGCAATAAGTTAGCATTAGGACATCATTATAATGATGTTATAGAAACAACTTTATTAAATATATTATATGGTGGTAATTTTAAAACAATGCTACCAAAGCTTAAATCAGCAAATTTTGAAAATTTAGAATTAATAAGACCAATGTATTATATTGAAGAAGAATACATAAAGAAATTTATTAAAAGTACTGGAATTGCTCCGTTAAATTGTGCATGCATGGTAGCAGCAGAAAGAACAGGCAATAAGAGATATGAAATAAAGGATCTAATTGCACAATTAAAACAAAATTTTGATGGTGTAGATAAGTCTATATTTAAATCTGCTGAAAATGTTAGTATGGATTCAATACTAGGATGGCAAAAAGGAAATAAAAAATATTCATTTTTAGATGTATATGATGAAGAATAAATAGAGGTTGTCTTAATTTTGACAACCTTTTTAATATAGGATCTGTTTTAGCAGGGTGTTGACATATGCATAAGTAAAGTGGGCGGAGTAATTGAAAGTAATTATATAAAATAATAGAATAAAAAGTATATTATAAATAAAAATAAAATATCTATAAAGGAATGATGAAGATGAATAGAGAAGATGTAATAAGTATGGATGCTAATTTATTGGTTAGTATTATGAATATGAAATTAAGAGATAATTATGATTCATTACAATCACTTTGTTATGATTTGGATTTAAAAGAAGAAGATATAGTACATAGATGTAAAAGTATCGGATATGAATATAATAAATTACATAATCAATTTAAAGCATTTTAGTTAAAAATTAGGTATAATAAAATAAAAAGAGTAGGAGGAAAGAATAATGAACTTAAAAAAATACGGAAAAATTATGGGTGTTCTTGCAGCTACTACAGCTTTAGTTTTATCTTTAGTAAATGATAAAAAAGACAGCAGGGCAGATGATGACAAGTAATTAAAATAATTATTTGATGAGGGAATGTTAATTATGAATATAGAAAAATTAAATTTTAATTACAAGGATTTATTTAATCACTTAGATATTAATGGAATAACTATGTTCTGGAATCCATTAAAGGATGAATTGACATTTGACTATAAAATAGTTGATTTTTTAGAGGATTATGAAATAGACAATAAGAAAATTAATCAATTTTTAAATTATATATATCTAGAAGATTTAAATAAAATAAAAGATATATTCAAAGAAGACTTAAAAAAAATTTATGATTCTAAAAAGCATCTAGTAACTCATTATAGAATAAAAAAAAATAATAATATTCTATATTTCATCTTTGTGGGGAAGGTAGTTAAGAAATATGATGGGTATACTTTAATGGGAATACATTATTGTTTTGAAAATTTGGATTCTAATTATTGGATTTCCGAGATAGACCTTTTATATAAAGAATTATCTGAAGAGTATTTCATTAATCAAAAAATAACATCATTAATTGAATGTGATAGAACAACAGAACTTCCTAATTGTTATTATTTTAAACGAACTGTAATGGGATTTTTAAAAGAATGTAAAGAAGAACAAGTTCAATGTGCTATGTTAATGCTTAACTTAGATAATTTTAAATATGTAAACGAATCTTTTGGACATGAATTTGGAGATGTAGCATTAAAAGTAGCTGCTAATAAAATATTATCTTTGGTTTCAGAACGTGATCTAGTATGTAGATATAGTGGAGATACTTTTTTAATATTTATTCCAGACATTATTGATTTAAATGAAGTAAGTATTTTATGTAGAAAAATAGTTAAGTCTTTTGATGAATCTATAATAATAGATGAGAAAGAGGTATATGTTAGTGTGAGTATAGGAGCATCTTTGTATCCATATAATGGTGTAGATTTTGATACACTATTAAAAAATTCAGATGCTGCTATGTATGTAGCAAAAGGAAATGGAAAAAATGAATATAATTTTTTTAATGATAAAATATCACTTGAATTAAATAGAGTATATTCATTACAAAAGGGATTAAGATATGCATTAGATAATAAAGAGATATTTATAGTATTTCAACCTAAGGTTACTTTGGATGATTTTTTAGTACGAAGTTTTGAGGCTTTGGTAAGATGGAATAGTAATGATATGGGAGTTGTTAGTCCAGATGAATTTATACCAATAGCAGAAAATACTAAAATGATTATTCCAATTGGAAGTTTTGTATTAGAAGAAGTTTTTAAAAAGGTAAGAATATTAATAAATGAAGGTTACTTAAATTTTAAGATGGCAGTAAATTTATCAGAAATGCAGCTAAGAGAAGATAGTATTGTATCAGATTTAAAGAAATTTATATATAAATATAGAGTTAATCCTAATTACATTCAAGTGGAAATTACTGAAAGTATGCTAATGAAATCATTTGATAAAAATATAAAAATTCTTAATGAAATTAGAGATTTGGGAATAAGTATAGCATTAGATGATTTTGGAACGGGATATTCATCTCTTAATTATTTAACTAAACTTCCTATAGATGCATTAAAAATAGATAGAACTTTTGTGGTTGACTTAGAAAAGAATTCAAAAAATAAGTGCATAATAGAAAATATTATTAATTTATCACATCAATTAGGAATAGAAGTAATAGCAGAAGGCGTAGAATCAAAACAACAAGTAGATTATTTGAAGGGAATTTCTTGTGATGTGGTACAAGGATACTATTATAGTAAGCCAGAAAGATTTGAAAAAATTAAAAATATGATATGCAAAGAAATTTCTAAATAAAATTGACAAATGTGTAAAAAGGGGATAATATATATATTAATAATACAAATCCTAAGAAGAGGGATAGTAATCAGGTGCTAAGTTTAAGAGAGCTGAAGATGGTGAAATTTCAGTACTAATGCTAATGATGAATGGGCCTTTGAGGAGCAATATGAAATCTTTTAGAGAGTAGTTGAGCCGTAAGTCGCACGTTATAGCGAATGAGATATGTTAGTATCAAAAAAAGAGAGGCATTTTTATTTATGCAATTTAGGTGGCAACGCGGATAATATCCGTCCTATATATATTTATATATAGGACGGTTTTTTTTATTTATTTGAATGTGACTTATAGATACTAGCTACTTAAAAATTAAATTGTATGGGGTGTGGTAGTTATGTTGTGAAAGGAATTGTATTTAAAGACTTTGAATATTAATTGATATAAAAAATGGGGGAATTAAAATGAATACAAAAAGAATGATTACAAATGCAATTTTAATAGCAATAGGAGTAATTTTACATCAACTTACACCAGCACTAGGGTTACCAATGCAACCAGATTTTGCATTAGCTATGTTATTTATAATAATTGTTTATAATAAAGATTATAAAACTACAATAATTTGTGGGCTTATAGTAGGAATATTTACAGCTTTAACTAGTAAAACACCAGGAGGTCAATTGCCTAATATTGCAGATAAATTTATTACATGTAATATTATGTATTTAGTGCTAATTCCTTTAAGAGAAAGGGTTGGAAAGAATATACAAATAATAATATTGTTATCTGTTGGAACTTTAGTGAGCGGAGCAATATTTTTAACAGTATTAATGTTGACAGCGGGTTTACCAGGAGGAGCTTCATTTGGGATACTATTTATGGCAGTAGTATTACCGACAACAGCTTTGAATGCATTTGCTGGATATGTAATGTATAAAATAGTTGCAAGAACTGTATCAACAACTAAAGCGTATGCTTAAATTATAATAAATAAAAAACATCTATATCAATTGAAAAATCAATCAATAATATAGATGTTTTTTATTTTGATTTAGTTAAAATTAAAAATTTCTATTTAATAAGATGATATTCTTCAGGGGTTTCATCTGTAATAGTTTTAAATTCATATCCTTTATCTTTATAATATTTAATCACTTCTGGTAAAGCTTTAACTGAATTTTTACTAATATATCCGCAATGCATTAATAAAACTACTTGCTCTTTATCACTTCTAGAGTTCTTTATAAATGTACTAGGAGCAGCTGAATGGTTAGCACCATCACCACTATCGACATTCCAATCATATATTTTCAAGTTATTTTCATGAAGTAAATCAATCATGGATTTACACAACTTATAACTACTATTGTTACATCCAAATGGAAATCTTAGAATATTAGGTTTTATTCCAACAATAGAATTTATTAATTCTTGAGTTTCTAACATTTCTTTTAAAAAATGTTCATTAGAAGAATATAAATTATTTTTTTTATGAGTCATACTATGCAGACCTAGAGAGTGTCCCTCATCATAAATTCTTTTTACTAAATCTTCTTGACCCTTAATTTGTTCTCCTATTAAAAAAAATGTTGCATGTATTTTTTCTTCCTTTAAAATATCTAGAACATCTTCTGTAACTTTACTGGCTGGTCCATCATCGAAAGTTAAGTATATAACTTTATTAGTTTTCGATTCATCTTCTGCATAAGCTACTTTGCTATTTAAATTAGTTATCAGAATAAATGCTAATAATAAAATAAATAATCTGTTAAATTTGTTAAATTTCATAAAATCACCTTCAATACATATTCACAATAATATTATTTACCTAATATATTAAAAATATTTATATAATATTAAATATATGTTTTTTGTTGAATTGTATTTAGGTAAATGATAAAATTACAGGTATATGGAATATATGTATAAATTTGGTGAGATATATTTGATTTTGCTTATTAGATAAGACTATTTATAGAAGGGAAAGTTCTCATTTTATAAATAGTCTTTTAAGATAAATATAAATAATGTTTATTTCTTATATTCACACATTAAATGAAAAATAAAATTATAAAATTAAATATATAGTTTTATATGTAAAAACAGTAAAGAGGTGAACTTACTTGAAGACTTTAAATAAAAAATATTCTATTAATGGATCTATAGATGTTAATGAAAATTTTTATATATATAAGGTTATCAATATACGTAATAATAAAATATATAATTTATATATTTTTCAAGATAATGTTGAATATGAAAATTGCAGAGAATATTTATTAAGTAAGTTTAAGACAATAAAAAATTTAAACTTTAAAAATGTGGTTAATATATTAGATATAGAAGTAATAAAAAACATAGATGGGATAAATTTAGATAAATTAAACTATGGATATGTAACAGAATATATAGATACGCAAATAGATACTGAAGTTTATTTAAATAAATGTTCATTTAATGAAAAACTAGATATTTTTATGGAATTATGTGCAGCGGTTAATACATTAAATATTAAAGGGTATATATTTGATGACTTAAGCATGAAGGATATAATTATAGTTTCAAATGATGATAATAAAGTAAGCATAAAGATAAAAAATTTATTACAATATGAAATAAGTAAATTTAGAGAAAATAATCTATTAGGAGTGAAATCATTACCTTATCCTTATAACATTGATAAGTTAGAAGATCAATCAAGTCAAAAGGATAATATAAAGGACATATTATATTTGTTTAAAAACTTATTTAATGATGTTGAGTTAAAGAGATATTTTAAAGGAAACAATTCTATAGATAAAATATTATCATTCAATAAAGCTCCTAAAATAACTGATTTTATTAAATGTATAAATAAAAAACTAAATAAGAACTATAGTATATTTATATTTGAAGCATTAGATAAAGTTCAAACAGATTTAGATATAATTGGAATGGAAGATGAGATAAAGAAGATAGAATTAGGATTTAAGCATATATCTGAAAATAAACTTAAATATAAAATAATATGTTTTAAAGGGGAACAAGGCAATGGTAAGACTACAACTTTAAAGGAAATTAAACGAAAGATATCTAGTAAATATATTGGTAATAAGAGAGAAAACTCATACTTAATAATAGATAATATATGTTCTAGCACTAATTTTATTGTTACTATTAAAAATATATACAACAATTTAGATAAATATTTAAAGGATAAATATGGAGCGTATTTAGAAAAATTTATAGATATGCTTTTGGAAGATAAAGTAATTAATGATGAAAATACGCTTAAAATTATCAATAGAGTTTGTACTCTTTTACATGAATATACTTTAAATAATATGTTAATTATTTTAATAGATGATATTGAAAAAACTAGTGAAGTATTTAAATTATTCTTTAAATATATGTGCTTATTAAGAAAGAAATTAGAAAATATAATGATTATAATGTCTACTAATGAAGAAGATTTTGATTGTGAAATGATAGAATATATGAAGTTTATTAGATCACTGCCAAATTATGAAGAAGTTGCAGTAAATTATTTTAATAATTATAATACTAGCAAAATGGTAAAGAATATGTTGAATTATCACAAGAGTATAGGTGAACTTTGTATGAAGATATATTCTGAAACCTTAGGAAAGCCACAATTTATTAGCAAAACCATAGAAGAGTTATATAAAGATGGAATTATATATTTATCTAGAGATGATGGAAGATGGAGAAGCAAGATTGATGTAAATAATATTGTTATTCCTAAGGGAGTAGAAAAAATATTAGAAAATAAAATATTAAATTTAAATAATGAAGAACTTGAAATATTGGAAAGGTTATCAATATTTCAAATGCCATTATCTGAAACTTTGATATTTTCATATGTAATTTTAGATAATAAAAGAAAAAATATATATTATAAATTAAAGAAAAATAGATTCTTAATTGATAAAATAAGTGATTCTGGGGTTAGAGTAGATTTTTATAATGATTTAGTGAAAAAAATAATTTATTCTAAGATGCCTAAAGAAAAAAGTTTAACAATGCATACTGATTCTTGCTATTTTTTAGAAAAAATATTAAAGAATACCCAAGAATATTTGGATGAATATTTAAATCAACTAGAAAAATCTAATCAAAAAGAAAAATTGATAGAATATAGTTTAAAATGTGGAAAAAAGTTTGATGATTATGGAGATACGTTTAAATCTATATATTATTATAAAAAGGCATTAAGCTGTGCGGAATGCAATGAAAAAACAAGAATTGCAATAAGTATTGGAAAGTTAAATGAAAAAGTAGGAAAAGATAAAGAGGCATATAATTATTTCAATAAAGCGAATATAGATGCTATGAATAATGATCAAAAAGAGCTACAAGCGTATGTACTTCTTAGGATGATAATAATAACTTCAAAAGAATACAAGCCTATAGATTTAACTTATCCGTTAAAAGTAGTAAGAAATCTTTTAAATAACATAGATTATTCTAAAGGTGAAGCATATTATTATTATGCACTTGCATTAGTAGCTAAAATAGAGAGCAAAAAAGCTTTATCAGTGAAATATATAGAGAAAGTTTTTGAGATTTGTAAAAATAGCAATATTACAGTAGGGGTATATGCTTGTGCAAAATTATTACTAAGCAGTATATTTATTTCAGAAGGAAAGTATAGTGAAGCTAAAAAGTTATTGAATGAATCTATGAATGTATTTGAAATGGAAAATAATTATGCAGGATTATTAACTACTAAAATAAATTGTGAAGTTATTAATAATGAAATTGGAAAAAATATAGATGATATTTTAAAAAGTCTTATAGATATTAGAAAATTAAGTACTAAATATAAGGTTTATAAAAAAGAAGTTTCAAGTTTAATACACATAGCTAAAATGAACATAGAAATATTCAAATATAATAAAGCTAGTGAAAATTTGCTAATAGCATTAGAAATTGCCAGAGAAAATGGATTGGATAGATATATTCTTAGAATTTGTACTCTACTATGTTGGGTATATTGTAGATTAGGAAAAACAAAATTAGCATCTAATTACTATGAATTAATTTCTGAGTTAAAAAAAGGAATACAAGTATCAGAATTAGATATGCTTACTATTAAATCTACAGAAGCCTTGTATAATTGTAGAATATATAATTTTAAACATGCATTTAAAGAATTAAGTGCAATTAATAAAATAATAAATGATTACAAAGGGACGGAGTTTAGTAAAATAAAGAGCCAATACTACCAATTATGCATTATTAATTGTAAAAATGAAAATGACGTAAAAAGAACTTTTCAATTATTAAAGGATGAATTGATTACTTTAACAAATCCTGTTACTAAAGAAGGAATGTTAATAGGCAGTGTAGTAAGTATATTATTTTTAGGATATAAAGAATTAGCAAGAGAATTATTTCTTAATATAAAAGAATGCCCAAAGGAATATGATAATCAATTAGGATATATTTTTTTAGCATTATACTTATCAAAAGATAATGATTATAATAATTTAATTAAGGATGCTTTAAAAGTAATTAAGTTTAGTAGAAATCAAGAAGTAAAAGCAATGGTATATTGCTCAATAGCTGAAAAATATAAAAGTAAAGGATTTCAAGAGCTGGCAATAAATTATTATTATGAATCTATTAATATATTCATAAATATAATAAATTCATTACCTGAAAAATATAAGATACAATATATTAATAATAGTATGTTTTTAGTTGTTTATAATAAATTTAGAAAAATATTAGTGGAAAACATGGGGATAAAACTAAATTTAAATAAACTAAATTGTATAGATGTTGATTTTAAAATAAATGAATTATTAGATGAATTAAAAATTAGTAAATTGTTATTAAACAAAGAATTTTTTGATATTATGCAAAAGCACTATAGTAATTATTATTGCAATTTTGAAAGTAATATATATGAAATACTAAGTAATTTTTCAAATAATATAGTAAAAAATTTAGAAAATTTATTAAAATATATTGCAAGAATAACACTATCAGATAAGGCATTACTTACAATTGAAAATAATTTTGGAGAAAATGAAGTTATATGTGAATATAGAATAGAAGATAAAAAAGAAATTTTAAAATATTTTTCATTAAAAGTAAATCCTAACAAAGAAATAGTGATTATATCTAATGATTGTAATAATAAAAGTAAAATGAATTACGAAATGCTTAGAGATGGAATTCAAGCATGTATGTATATAAAGTTTAGAAATAAAAGAAAATTTATTACTAACAATGAATGTATTAATGGAAAACTTATTTTAATATCCAATAATGCTATAAATAATATAAATTCTAATTCAAAAATTAAGGTTAAAAATTTAATGCCTTTTGTAATGTTTTTATTAGATCAATATAAGTTAATGATAAGTTCTACATTGGATAAACTTACAGGAGTGTATAATAGAAAATATCTTGAAAAAGCTTTTTGTGATTTGATAGATGACTCTTATTCAAAAGGAAAGGAATTTTCATTAATTATTTTTGATATAGATGATTTTAAAGGAGTAAATGACAGATATGGTCATCAAACAGGAGATGAAGTTTTAATAAAACTAACACAGGAAGTTAAAAAATGCTTATCTAAAGAAGATGTATTTGTAAGATATGGAGGAGAAGAATTTATTATACTTTTACCTGAAAAAAGTGAAGAGGATGCATATTTGTTTTCAGAAGGAATAAGAAATAAAGTTGAGTGTGCTAAGATTTTAGGTGAAAAAAGAAAAGTGACTATTAGTTTAGGAATATCAGTTTATTTAAAACATTCTTCAAATTCAGAAGATTTAATAAAAATGGCGGATCAAGCATTATATACATCTAAAGCTCAAGGAAAAAATAAAACAACTATATGGAATGATAATATAGAAGTATTAAGTAATAATATAAATATATCTAAGGGTATATTACCATTTAAGTATAATAACGATAATAAGTTAGTTCCACTAATAAAAGATATACTTGAATTATTAACCAATAAAAGTAGTAAAGAAGATAAAATATATAAATTTCTTTCAAAGATAATTCAAATAACTGGTTCGGAATTTGCTACAGCATTTATTGTAAAGAATAAGAAAATAGCAAAGATTTATAACGAGAAAATTAAAGAAGATAAAATTAATGAAGATAAAATTAATGAAGATAAAATTAATGAACATAAAATTAATGATAGAGAAAAGCTTAATATGACTTTAATAGAGGAAGCTATTAATAATGCTAAGGGATATTATTTAATTGATTGGGATAACTCATATGTAGATAAATGTTTTGGAATACATGATTGGAAATCACTGTGTATAACACCAATAATATATAATGGAGAAGTAATAGGAATTATATATGTCTCTATTTCAGTGAATAAGAGGGAATATACACAAGAGGACTTATCTTTAATAAATTATTTAGGCCAACTTATGATACCATTGTTTTGTTAGTATAAGAACAATAATTATTTAATAAGTAAATTTCTTAAAATCTAAATATCTGAAGTCATTAGCACATAAAATATTTTTGAATCATATTCTAGTATTGTATAGAAATAAGAAAGGAAAGTTTTTATGGCTAATGATACGAATAACATGCATATAAATTTATCAGCGTCAGGTGAAAAAATAAAGTATTATGAATCTGATGATGATATATGTATATTTGAAATTTCAGATGAAGATCCTGATTTTTCTAATATAGATATGGATTGTGATTTAGTAGAAGAGAAAAATCATGCAGTGAAAGGTAATTACAATTTTACAGGAGATAACGAGGATTTACTAAAAATTAATTATGATTTAACAGAAGATGAAATGGATTCAATAAAAAACAATTATAATTCTCAAGAAAATGATTACGAGTTAACAGAAAACAACAATATTGATAGTAGAAATTTTTCTTATGAAAATTGTGAGTCGGATATACAAAAACATGATACATTAAATGATTCAGAACTTAATGGATTTAGTTATTACAATAATCAATGTCCAAAAGTCAGAGGAGAAATAGTAGTTATATCATCTATAAACTGTGGCGGTAAAAATGAATATTTAGAGGGTGCTAAAATAAATTTGTATAAGCTTAATGGTGTATGTCCAGTATTTATTGAATCTTGTTTAACTAATAAACAAGGAAAAGTAGTATTCGAGAATTTACCAGAAGGATGTTATAGAATAATAGAGATTGTTAATAAAAATTATTTTGAAAAGCCTAAGTATGTTAATTGGAATGAAGTAAATATAAATAGAGAAAATACTAATGCTAAAATTTTAGTTATGAATAATTTAAAAAAGAATTGTAGATATAGATAATTTCTATATTTTAAAAGATTGATAAGATTGTTTAACTTATCAATCTTTTGCTATTTATATAATTATATTTTATAATCATATAAGCAAAGACAATCCGTATAGCTTATGCTACACGAGATATTTTAAGTAGGTGATTATATGGAAAGGTACATATTAAAAATAAAGAAAATTAATGAAAAAGCAATAGTGCCTAATTATGCTCATGAGGGAGATGCAGGATTAGATTTATATTCAGTAGAGAAATTATTATTAGAACCAGGAGAGAGGGGCTTAATTCATACAGGAATACAAATAGAGCTTCCTAAAAATACAGAGGCTCAAATTAGACCAAGAAGTGGATTAGCATTAAAACATGGAATTACTACTTTAAATTCACCAGGAACTATAGATGAAGGCTATAGAGGTGAAATTGGTGTTATTTTAATAAACCATAGCAAAGAAAGTTTTAAAATAGAAGAGGGCATGAAAATTGCTCAAATGGTTATAAAACCTGTACTTAATGTTCAAATAGAAGAAGTTAATGAATTAAGTGATTCTGAAAGAAAAGCAAATGGATTTGGATCTTCAGGATTAAGATAGTATAGTAACTACAGCCTTAGAAGGCTGTAGTTACTATATCATTTCTGAAATATATAGTTTTAAAACATAGTCCTTTTTAGTTTGATTCATTTAATTCTTCCCATTGTGCATAAAGTTCTTCAATTAAGCTTTCTTTGGCTTTAATCTCTTTATTAACTCTCTCACTTTCAGATGGAACTGAGTAAATTTCTTCTTTACACAATTCTTCCTGAAGCATTAATAAATCTTCTTCATTTTTATTTATAGTTTCTTCAAGAGATTTTATTTTATTTTGAAGGGCCTTGGCCTCTTTATCTAAAGCCTTTTTTTTCTTTTTTTCTGTATTTAATTGAGTCTTTGTTTTTGATGAATCCTGTTCATCATAATTTTCAAATCTCAAAGGATTTTTTTTCTTTTCTGTATAATAGCTATAATTACCTAAATAATTTATAACTCCATTTTCAGTTAGTTCTAATATTCTATTTATAACTTTATTTAAAAAGTATCTATCATGAGATATTACTAGTAATGAACCATCATAGCTTAAAATAGCATCTTCTAGGGCTTCTCTAGATGGTATGTCTAAGTGGTTAGTAGGTTCATCTAATAATAATAAATTAGCTTTAGATAACATAAGTTTTAATAAATTAATTCTACACTTTTCTCCACCGCTTAGTTTATCAATTTTCTTAAAAACATCATCTCCAGTAAACAAAAAAGAAGCGAGAACATTTCTAATTTGTGTAGTAGTTAATTCAGCAAAGTCGTCCCAAAGCTCATCTATTATTGTTTTATCAAGATTAAGATTTGATTGTTCTTGATCATAATACCCAATATTAACATTTGCACCTAAAACTTTAACGCCACTATCACTTTTCACTTTATCCATTATTATGTTAAATAAAGTTGTTTTACCTCGACCATTTTCACCTATTAAAGCAATTTTTTCTCCACGTTTTAAATCAATAGAAAGATTAGAAAATAATTTTTTTTCTCCATAAGATTTAGATAGATCTTCAATATGTAATACATCAAATCCACTTTTTACAGAGGTTTCAAAGTTTATTTTAGAAGCAGATTTTTCAACATCAGGAGCATTCAATAAGTCAATTCTATCAAGAGCTTTTTCTCTACTTTCAGCAGCCTTAATACTCTTTTCTCTATTGAATGATCTGAATTTTTCTATAATAGCTTCTTGTCTTTTAATTTCAGCTTGTTGAAGATTATAAGCTTTTAATTTACTTTCATAATCTTTTTCTTTTAATTCTAAGTATTTAGTATATGACGCATTATAGCAATTAACATGGCCATTTATAACTTGAAAAGTTATATTAGTAACAGAATCTAAGAAATATCTATCATGTGAGATTATAAGAACAGTTCCTTTATAGCTTTTTAAGTATTCTTCAAGCCATTCAATTGCATCCAAATCTAAATGATTAGTAGGTTCATCTAGTAGCAATATATCAGGTTTTAAAAGCAGTAGCTTACATAAAGCTACTCTAGTCTTCTGTCCACCACTAAGTGTTGAAATAACTTTATCAAAATCATTTTCATTAAATCCTAAACCTTTAACTATACGAGATATTTCACCCTTATATGTATATCCACCTCTGTTTTCATATAAATCTTGAGCGGTCGTATAGTCTTTTATTATTTTTTCGTGATAAGCAGCATTTTTCTCGTCATAAGGTTCACCCATTTTTATTTGTAAATTAGAAATTTTATTTTCTAGTTGTATAAGCTCATTAAATACTGTCAACATTTCATCATAAAGAGTAAACTCAGAATTTAAGTTTAAATGTTGAGATAAATAGCCTATAGATTTATTTTTATCTATATAAATATCACCTGTATCTTGAAGGATTTCTTTAGAAAGTATTTTGAATAGAGTAGATTTACCTTCTCCATTTGATCCAATTATACCAACCTTATCTCCATCATTAACAGAAAAAGTTACTTCCTTTAAAATATCATCTATTCCATAACTTTTACTTATATCTTTACAACTTAAGACAATCATTATTTATCCTCCAATGTTTTATTGTTATAATTAAATGTATATTATATAATTATACTATTTTATAATAGGTATATCAATTTAAGGAATAATCTTTGGAGGAATTATAAATGAACTTATATGACGAAAAGATTGATAAGGTTAGTGCAAAGAAGCAATTGAAGGAAAAGCAGTTATTTGATTCAGCATATGAACTGTTTTTAACACAAGGAATTGAGAAGACTTCTATAAGTGATATTGTAAATAAAGCTGGAATAGCAAAAGGTACATTTTATTTATATTTTAATGATAAACATGATCTTTTAAATAAACTTATATTAAAAAAGAGCAACAAGTTATTAAAAGAGGCTATGAATGAGACCACTAATGAAAAAATAGAGGATTTTTCAGAAAGAGTTTTATTTTTTATAGATTATATAATAGAAAATTTAAAACATAATAAGTTACTTCTTAAAATTATAAATAAAAATATTTCTTGGGGATTATATAGAAAAAATATATTAAAGCCAGAAGAATATTACAATGTAAATAAAGTGGTAGATAGTTTTATAAAAAACCTAGTTAATTCTGGCATGTCAAAAGAAGAAGCTGAAATGACTTTGTTTATGATAATAGAATTGGTAGGAAGTGTATGCTTTACAACGATAATATTTAAAGAACCTACTGATATAGATACTATCAAGCCTATTTTATTTAAGAAAATTTTAGCTATGATAAAGGTTTAAAAGTTAAGTTCCATTTAGCTTTGCTTATGCATATATTAAAACTTTGCTAAAACAGAACCTAAATTTAAAATACCTATCTTAAAATATAGATTAAATATATTAAGATAGGTATTATTTATAAAATTACTTTTGTCTATAAGCATCTTTAGTGAGGATATATCCTATTCTAGGAGTGTCATTAAAAATTCCAACTATATAAATTGTTATGAACATATTTTTTTCTAAATTAATATTACTTATAAATTTACTAAAATTATTTTTATCTGATACAACAAAATTATATATTCCAGGAGATACAGGATAGTAATCTGTTGTCTCTAAGTAAGGAATTTCATCAAATAAAAGTGGTCCATCTGGTAATGATAAAGAAATACCAGATAAGTTTGGTGAAAGATTAATAAATCTTACATATGATAGTAACGGATTAGCTTCAAATTCACCATCATCTAATTTAAAAAATGCTACTTCTTTATTTTCATAAGTTATATTTATAGTTGAATACGAGAGTGGTAATATTTCTATAGTTTTAGATATAAGGGGAGTATCATAAGTATAGGCCTTATATAATTTAATATCATATTTACCGGGAGCTATATTTATATAATTTGAAACTTCTCCAAATGAGATATTAGAATATAGTGGTTTATCATTTGCATAAATATCAACACTTAAAGATTCAGGAATAGCATGTATAAACCTTACATTAGATTCTATATCAGGTAATGAATTTCTAAATAAAAACATATAATTTCACCTACCTTTTTTCACAATATTGTAGTGACAATGTTATTATTCTTTTAATAATCATCCTAGCCATTGGATAAGGAATACCATAACGTAAAAGGGTATTCAATATATTAGGATTATTTTTTTCAATTCTTAAATAAATTCTATTTACCTGATTATCGGGCTTAGCACGCTCTAAATCTTCATTTTCATTTAAATCTAAATCAAAACCTCTTAATATTTTATCAGGAGTCAATTCAGAGGGATTTTCTTCTTTTATAGCATCATTTTTTGTGTGACAATTTTCATTTAATTCATTAACATAACAGTATAGCTCAGATTCAACAGTTTCATCTGGAAATAAGTCTGAAGAATTAATATCACCTCTAAAATTATGATCAGGTTCATTATCGAAGAGAGAATTATTAACCTTAAAAAGGGGTGTTAATGATGAATGATTACAGCGAAAATTAAAAATGTTTTGTAGTGGCATAAAATCGTAATCAAAGTCATTATTACATTTAATATTCATATATTTTTTATCAGGTTTCATTTTTTTACAATACCTCCATATATTATCTTAATAACTATATGACTATAAAAGACTATTTGTTACACTTTATAATATGAATTTATATACATATATATTACTTAAATTAACTACATTCCTTGGTGACACAATAAAAGCTACATATGAATAGGATATATTGGAGGAGATGTATATGAGGATAAAAAATGAGGAGAACGTTAGAGATTTATTTCTTGGAATAGATGAAAAAGTTTATGATTATAGAGGTCATGGCATAAATTCAATAAATTTTGATAATGCAGCAACTACACCTACTTTTAAATCTAATTTTTCATATATGAAAAAACTCAGTAAAACTTACGCATCTATAGGGAGAGGTACAGGTCAAAAAGCAGAAATAACTACTGAGTTATATTATGAATCAAAAAAATTTTTAATGGATTTTTTTAATATAAAAAATAGAGATAAATATGTTGTAATCTATGTTAATAATACAACAGAAGCTTTAAATAAACTTGCTAAAACATTAATTAAAAAAGATGATGAAATTGTTCTTATATCAAGAATGGAGCATCATTCAAATGATTTGCCTTGGAGAAATAGAGGAAAAGTTGATTATATAGAAGTTAATAAAGAAGGAAGATTAAAAATTGAAGAGTTAGAAGAAAAGTTAAAAAGTAATCTTGGAAAAATAAAATATGTATCCCTAACTGGTGCATCTAATGTAACTGGATATATAAACAATATTCATGAAATAGCCAAAATAGTTCATCAATATGGTGCTAAATTAATAGTAGATGCAGCTCAACTTGTAGCTCATAAAAAAATTAGTATTAGCGGAAATTCAAAAGAAGAGGATATAGACTTTTTAGTATTTTCTTCTCATAAAATATATTCTCCATTTGGAATAGGTGTAATAATAGGATTAAAAGAAGATTTTATAAATTCTCTTCCAGACTATTCAGGTGGAGGAACAGTGGAGCTGGTTTTAGATAATGAAGTAACTTATCTTAAGCCACCAGAAAAAAATGAAGCAGGGACTCCAAATTTTTTAGGAGTAATGTCTTTAATAAATTCATTAAGAGAATTAAGGGATATAGGATATCAATTTATTGAAGAACATGAGAAAGTTCTTTTAAAAAGAATGTTGCAAGGCCTTGAAAGCATTCCACAAATAATTAATTACGGTGATACCTTTAATATTTATGATAGGCTTGGAATAGCTGTTTTTAATATAAATGAATTTTATGACAAAGAAGTAGCTGAAATATTAGCTAAGAGGCGTGGAATAGCAGTAAGGCATGGATGGTTTTGTGCACATCCTTATTGTAGAAGGCTTATGGGAATAAGCGAGGAAGAAGCAAGTTCTTTTTTAAATGATGAAACAAAAAGAATGCCAGGAATGATTAGAGTAAGTTTTGCAGTATATAATACAGAAAAGGAAATAGATTTCTTTTTAAATACAGTAGAGGATATTGCAAGAGGAAATTTAACTTTATAAATAATGAACTTTTAGATATATTCTAAAAGTTCATTATTTAGATAATATGAAATCTTGGTTATATTAGATTTTTATAGTAAGAGAGTTATTAGTTTGAGTTTAATAACTCTTTTACTCAGTTAAACATAATTAGACATTAAAAACTTTATATTGTGGTAAGTTATTTTCTAGTTTTAAATTAGGAATATTTTTTACTAATGGTGAAAAATACTCACAAGCTTCTTCTTTTAAAAAGTTTCCATCCTCATTAATCCATTCAGAAGGGAAGTACCTAACATTATTAGCTACTTTATCAGCATCTACTAAGAAATAAGATGATTTATAGTCTTTAGAATCTTCACGTTTTATAGCAACCATTTTACCACTTTCATTATTTGCTGCACTTTGTAAAGCTACATAACCAACATCATAAGCTTCATTTAAATCAGAATCAGATGCAAAGTGCATAGCACAACGTTGTAAAATTCCTAGTTCTAAAGCCTTTACTCTTTTAGTTATACCGGCATCAAGAAGTAAATTTCTTAGATACTTACTAACACCACCTAATTGAGCATGTCCAAAATTATCATTAGAAACACATTGGAATTCAGAGATAAATTTACCAGTTTCATCTTTAATACCTTCTGATACAACAATATAAACTTTATTTTGTTTTTTAAATCTTTCTCTAACATCATTTATAAATTGGTATTTATCAAAAACAGTTTCAGGAAGATAAATGAAATCAGCAACAGGTTTGTTATCTATTTTTGCTATGCAAGCTGAAGCTGCTAGCCAACCTGTGTCTCGTCCCATAGTCTCTAATATAAATATACCATTATTTATATAAACTGAAGAATCTAGATAAGTTTCTAATACTGATGTTGTAATGAACTTTGCTGCGCTACCAAAACCAGGTGTATGATCTGTAAACATTAAATCATTATCAATGGTTTTAGGAATTCCTATAAATTTTATATCAATATTATTTTTTTTAGAATAAGCAGAAAGTTTGGCAATTGTATCCATTGAATCATTTCCACCTACATAAAAAAATGAAGTTATATCATATTCTTTTAATATTTTTATTAAATTTTCATATTCATCACAAGAATTATCGGGATTTTGTAATTTATATCTACAAGATCCTAACCCAGAAGATGGTGTATATCTAAAAGTTTGTAATTCATCTTCATTAATTAAGGTAAGATCAATTATATTTTTATTTAAAATTCCTTCAATACCATTTAAGCCACCATAGACCTTATCAAAAACTTTAAGTGACTTGTTAGCGTGTATTAATCCTACTACACTAGAATTAATAACAGAAGTTGGACCACCAGATTGTGCAATAATACAATTAGACATAAAAACGCTCCTTTTTAAAACATAATAGTATAAATGTGATATACTATTTACTTATTAGTAATACTCTATTTAATAATATACAACAAAAAGTACATTAAATAAATAGTTTTTTTGATAAATATTAAATTAATTAATTATTTTTGCATATATTTTCAGTTTCATAATAATAATTATTATTATAGATAGTAATTTTAATAGATATAAGGAAAGTGATTATTATGGGTTTAAGCGAAGTTATATTAATAGGAATTATATTAGCTATGGATGCGTTCGGCGTAACACTGAGTATAGGATTAAATTCTATACTTACTTACAGAAATAAAATAAAATTTATACTGTCATTTGCTTTTTTTCAGTTTTTGTTTACTTATGTTGGAGGTACTATAGGATATTTATTTGATCTCTATATTGTAAATATATCTTCTTTGGCAGGTGGTATAATACTTTTTATTATAGGTATACTTATGATGTTTGATGGATTGAATAATGAGAAAAATGATGTATTAGAGAAGAGTAGTACTTGTATAATACTAGGAGTATCTGTAAGCATAGATGCGTTAGTTGTTGGATTTACTACTCTTCATAATTTAAACAATAGTTTACTTCTTATATTAGATTCTTTGCTTATAGGGCTTATAACATTGATAATATGTTTAAGTGGATTATTTTTATGTAAATATATAAGAAAGATTAGTTTTATAAGTAAATATGCTGATTTTTTAGCAGGAGTTATATTAATATTATTTGGATTAAAAATGGTATTCTTTTAGTATAGTTCTTTAATAATCATGTGTTATAATAAACTTAAGAATGTTTATTAGGGGATATACTAATGGATTTAAAAGAATTTTTAAAAAATAAGAATATAAAAGTAACCAAAGGAAGAATTGAGATATTAGAAATATTAAGAATTTCTAATAATAGTTTGAGTGCAGAAAAAATATATCAAATATGTAGATGTGATAATATAAATATTAATTTAAGTACTATTTATAGAACATTAGAGTTATTTGAAGAAAAAGATATAATTGATAAAATTGTTCTTGAAGATGGAGTATTTTCTTATAAATTAAAGAAAAAGACTCATATGCATTTTTTAAAATGTGATATTTGTCATAAAGAAGTTGAGATTCCATGTCCTATGATTCAAATACAAGAACTTGTAGAAAACAAAACTGGTTTTACATTAACAGAACATAACCTTATTCTTAAAGGTGTATGTCAAGAGTGCAAAAAAAATAAGTAAAGTATAGATAGAGTTCTTAACTTCAAATTGAGTTTATAAAGTATTGAGAATTAAAAAAATCGTTATTTTAAAAGCGTTTTGCCATTATTAAAATTATAGATGATATCTATGTAGGATAAAGGATAGGATTTTGCTTTAAGAATATTAAATTATTGATAATACTAATAAAACAGAACTAAATAAAAAATGCTACATAAGAATTTATTTTTAAAATAAATGTTTATGTAGCATTTTTTATTACCTATGTTTTAATGATTTTTGTTAGAAGTAAAAATTAAAGTTAATATTAGCATTATTACTGAAGTTAAAGCAATTGTTCCTCCAGGAGCGCTATTAAGATAATATGATAAAACTAGACCTAATATAACATCTATTAACCCAAAGATTATAGAAAAAATTAGTGTTTTATTAAACCCCTTTTTTAATTGCATAGCAGTTGCTACAGGAACTACCATTATTGATGAAACAACTAAAATTCCCATTATTTGAATAGAAAGAGATATGGTTGCACCAACTAATAATGTAAATATGTAATTTATAAGTTTAACATTTATTCCAACAGTTTTAGCACCACTTTCATCAAATGTTACATATATTAATTTATTATAAATTATAAGTAAAAGTATTATACAAACAGCACCAATCAATGCAATTAGTAAAATATCTGCTCTTGTTACAGTTAATATACTACCAAATAAAAAAGAATCTACTTTAGCAACAGCTTTACCGCTACTTACTAATATAATTGCAATACCTAAACTTAAGGTCAATACAATAGACATAACTAATTCAGAATATTTTTTATAATAATCTCTTAGAAATTCTATTATTATTGCACAAAGTGATGTAAATAAAAAAGCAGTAATTATTGGATTTGTTCCTATTACGAGGCCAATAGCTACTCCAGCAAAGGATGAGTGTGATAATGTATCTCCGATCATAGAATTTCTTCTAAGAACAATAAATAGACCAATAAATGGACAAAGTATTGCTACTATAATTCCAGCCATAAAGGCATTTTGCATAAAACTTAATTCAAACATATATAATTACCTTTCTAAAATTAATAAAATAGTTACATTGCGCAAGACTTATGATGTTCACATTCAAGATAATTAATAAATTCTTTTTTAGTATATAAAGTAAGAATGCCACTATTAACTTTTAAAATATGAGTAGAATACTTAAGTGCAACATCTGTATTATGTTCAACAGATATAATTGTTTTGTTTAAATCTTCATTTAAACTTTTTAATAAAGGATAGATTTCATTCTGACTTTTTTCATCAACTCCAGTTGATGGTTCATCTAATATTATTAAATCAGGATTTCCTATAAGGGCTTTTGCAATAAATATTCTTTGTTGTTGCCCTCCAGATAAATTTCCAATTAATGAATTTTTGAAGTTTTTCATATTAACTTTATTTAATACGTCATCTATTTCAGTAGTTTTTTTAATTCCCATGGTTTTTGCATGCATTGTTAACAGTTCTTTTACTGTTATAGGAAATTGAGAATTAAAATTATCTAATCTTTGAGGTACATAAGAAATTTTATTGAAATCTAAAGTTATTGAACCTGATGTTGGTTTTAATAATCCAAGTACCAATTTTATAAATGTACTTTTACAACTACCATTTTCACCTAGTATTGATAAGTAAACACCACCAGGTATATCAAGTGTAATATTCTCTAATAAAAGTTCAGATTTGTTTGTATATGAAAATGATAAATCTTTTATTTTTATCAAAAAGTAATCAACTCCTTAAAAATAATATATTTAGGCATTATATTATATAACACCTAAATATATTATATACTTAGTTGCAAATTGTTTGCAACTATTACTAATTATATACTTCATCTAGTACCCAAAAATTACTTTTATCTTTTTTAAAATTTCCTTTTAAAATTGTTTTTTTATGAGGTTCTTCTTTTGATAATCCGGAAGCTTCTACAAGAGCATTTTCTCCATCAGAATAAATTAATGACATTTCTTGAACTCTAAGAAGCTTATCCTTTTTATCAAAGCCGTTAGTAAAATAATGTTCAACAGAATAAGCTAAATCAGCACATCTTTTTTGAATATATATTTCTTTTGTAATAATAAAAGAAGAAAGAACTAAAGTAATTAAAATTAAAAATGTGCAGATATAACGTTTTAAAATAGTTCTTTTTTGTTTTTTCTTTACCTTTTGTTTCTTATATCGATTTAAATCAATTGTATTATTTTTTTTTATATTTCTACTATAAAACTCCTGCCTCTCCATAAACACCTCCTGTAATGTTTTTAATATGTTTTGGAAATTAAAAAAAATTCTAATAATACAAAACTAAAGGTTAACATAATATAAAATGTTGTAAGAAAATATTACCATATATTTACAAATATTTAAATGTTTTTTATACATAAAATGGAAAAATATAATAAATAAAAGCAATTCTATTGCTTATTAAGATAAAATATACTTATAATGTATTTAGGCACAATCAAAAAAATAACAAGTCCATTTGCCAGCCTATTTTTCATCATGCTGCGTCGTCAAATTGACCTAATAGGCACGCTAGGAGGTCAATTCATCTTCTTGCTTGATGAAAAATATTCATTGCAACTTTGAACTTATTATTTATTTTCATGTGCCTTATTATAAATGAACAAATATTTAAAAGGATGGTGCTGAATTATGGAATTTTCAAGTTTAGTTTTAATAGAGAAAGATAGTGAAACAGGATTTATAAAGAAAGAGTTAGGAAGTTTTGAAGTAAGTGAAGGTGGATTATTTGTTAAAAAGTTTTATGTATTAGATGGAATCGTACATATGTATTTTGATACTAATAAAAATGTAGAAGAATGGGAATATTCAGCTATATATGATTTATTTAATACAGAAAGATTCACTGAAAAAGGATATGAAATAGAGGAAGACTTAGATGAATATGATCCAACATATGTTATAAAATTTAAATATGAAGATGATTTTGATTTTATTAAAGAAAAAATACGCGAATGTACAACATTAATACAAGAAGAAATGAATAATGTATGGGAAAATATCAAAGATAAGAAGGAAGAATATATTTAAAATCTTAAAGTATGTACTATTGTAATTTAAATAGGAGGTAAATTAATGGAAGAATTGAAAAAGAGAGAAGAAATTGAATCCAAATTTAAATGGAAAGTAGAAAAAATATATGAAAATATTGATGAGTGGGAAAAAGAATTTAATGATTTAAAAAATGAAGCTCATAGCTTAAAAGATTTTTCAGGTAAATTAAATTGTGGAGAAAGTATATTAGAGTATTTAAAGTTAAGTGAAGAAATATCAAGAAAAGCAGAAAAGTTATATATATATGCTCATTTAAAGTCTGATGAAGATACTTCAAATGCAACATATCAAAGTTTAATGAGCAAAATTGATATATATATGGCTGAGTTTGCAAGTTATACAGCTTATTTTGTTCCAGAAATATTGAGTTTAGAAGATGGTTTTATAGAAAAAGAAATAGAAAGATTAGATGAATTAAAACTATATAAATTTTTATTTGAAGACATATTAAAAGAAAAACCACATGTATTGTCAAAAGAAATGGAGGAGCTTTTAGCTCAAGCTTCTGATTGTTTAGATGCACCATCAGCTATCCATAATATTTTAACTAATGCAGATATGACATTCGGAAAAATAAAAAATGAAGATGGAAAAGATATAGAATTAACAGAGGGCAATTATTCTTCTTTTATAAGAAGTAAAAATAGGGAACTTAGAAAAAGAGCATTTGAACAGTTATTTGGTGAATATGAGAAACTTCAAAATACATTAGCCACTTCTTTAACTTGCTCAATTAAAAACTTTAATTTTAGCAGCAAAATAAGAAAATATAATTGTGCCTTAGAAGCGTCACTTAAACCTAACAATATACCTTTAGAAGTATATAAAAATGCTGTAAAAGTTATAAATGATAATTTAGATTCTCTTCACAGATATGTAAAAGTGAAAAAGAAACTTTTAGGTTTAGATGAAATTCATATGTATGACTTATATGTTCCAGTTATTGAAACTCCAAAAGAAAAGATAGAGTTTAATGATGGTGTAGATATAGTATTGGATGCACTAAAGCCATTAGGTGATGAATATTTAAGTATATTTAAGAGTGGTATAGAGGATGGTTGGATAGATATATATGAAAATAAAGGTAAAAAAGGTGGAGCATATTCATGGGGTGGATATGATACAATGCCTTATGTATTATTAAATTATAATAATGAACTTGGTGATGTATCTACATTAGCACATGAAATGGGCCATTCAATTCATTCATATTATTCAAGAAAAGAACAACCATACTATTATGCAGGATATACTTTATTCTGTGCAGAAGTTGCATCTACTACAAATGAATCAATACTTATTCATTATTTAATAGATAAAGAAAAAGATGAAAATAAAAAGCTTTATTTGATAAATCAAGAATTAGAGCAAATAAGAACTACTGTATTTAGACAGTTAATGTTTGCAGAATTTGAATTATATACCCATGAGACTTTAGAAAAAGGAATACCTTTAACTTCTGAAGATTACAATACTAAATGGCATGAATTAAATGTAAAATATTTTGGACCAGATATGGTTGTAGATAAAGAAATAGATGTTGAATGGTCAAGAATACCTCATTTCTATTCAGATTTTTATGTTTATCAATATGCTACAGGTTATGCAGCAGCTTCAGCATTTTCTAAAGCTATTTTAGAGAAAAAGGAAAATGCGGTTGAAAAATATAAAGGCTTCTTAAAATCTGGAGGAAGTGATTATCCAATAGATATACTAAGAAATGCAGGTGTTGATATGACTACTGATGAACCTTTAGAAGCAACGATAAAAAGATTTAATGAATTATTAGATATGATTGATTTTTAAAGAATAAGGATATGTTTAAGCAATGTGTTGATATATCTAAAACATAGCTAATAAAAATATATTATATAATGCTGTCTTAATTTTTAAGGCAGCATTTGTATTACTTATGTGATAAAAAATCATAGGAATATATGTTTTAAAATATAGCCTGAAAAATATAAATAGATAATAAAAGGGATGGACTTAAGAATGAAATATTTAGAACAAAAATTATTTAATTTCTTAATAAAAAATGATAATTTTTATATTAAAGAATATTATAGTAAGTTTTATGATAAATTAAATTATATTGCAATAAAGGAATTACCATATGGTAGCTATTGTGTACTAGTTACAAGTGAAGAACATGAAGACATAAACGTAGATGAAGTTGTAACATATTTAAAAACATTAGGAAAAAATTTTGCTTTAAATATAGTGGTATTTTCAAATGGAGAATATTTAGGAAGTAAACAGGAAAATATAAATAAATTAGTTATAAATAAAAAAAACAATAACATAGTTTTATGTGATAAATCATGTGAACCTTTGAAAAATATAATTATTAATATAAATAAAAGCTCTGAATTTAAGTTGAATAAATTTTCAAGAAATAAGAAGAGCACTTTAATTTTAATTGCAATAAATCTGATTATATTCTTATTAACAGTATTTGCATCTAAAAGCATATTATACATAGATATAAATGTATTAATAGATTTTGGAGCTAAATATAATTATTTAATATATCAAGGTGAGATTTGGAGATTAATAACTTGTGCATTTTTACATGGAGGTATAACTCATCTGTTATCTAATATGTATGCATTATATATTTTAGGACCACAAGTAGAAAGAATTTTTGGTATTAACAAATATTTATGTATATATTTTACATCAGCTATAACTTCAAGTTTATTAAGCATATTATTGAATGAAAATTCAGTATCGGTAGGAGCATCTGGAGCTATATTTGGCTTACTTGGAGCAATACTAGTATTTAGTATAAAAGAAAGACATAGATTAAAAAAGGGGTATATATTAAATTTAGTAGGAATAATAATTTTAACTTTAATGTCTGGATTTACCATTAAAGGTATAGATAATTTAGGGCATATAGGAGGTTTTATTGGTGGTGCAATTATTACTCGCATTTTAATGATTAGAAAAATATAGAGGCTTTAATTTTAAAACAAATTACAGTTAATATTGTTTAAAAAAATATAGTTTAAGAAGATATATAAATTGAGGAGGAATAAATTTTGAGAAGAAAATTAACATATGATGAAATAATAACAATAATAGTGAGTGCAATATTAGTAATTCACTTACTATTTAATATATTATTTCAGTCAGGTGATAATGTCTTTAGAATTGTATTACTTATTATTACTATTTTTATTGCAAAGTTTGTTTTTTCTGTTACTTTTATTAAACATTGTAAAATGATTTACTTGTTAATTTTAACTTTCATAATTATGGCTATGTATGTAGGCAATGTATTTGATATATATACATATATATATTGTTATGATAAAATACTTCATTTTGTATCTGGAATCATAATTAGTGTTATAGGATTTTCTATATATGTGAATTATACACATAAAGTTAGTGATAAATTAAATCCACTATTTTCACTAATTTTTATATTAAGTTTTTCAATAGCAATGGCTGGCGTTTGGGAGATATGGGAGTTCTCTACTGATAGATTATTTGGTTTAAATTCTCAAAATAATAGTTTGATTGATACTATGCTAGATATAATAATAGGAACATTGGGATCTTTAACAATATTACCTATGGAATATAGTTGTATTAAAGGCAAAAATATACGATTTTTTAAAAGATTAATTAGTGAAATTATAAAATAACCCTAAAATTACAATTGGTAAATTAATAATAAATAGTAACTTTATATGATATAATGTGAATTTTTATATTATTTTAATAATATTATAGCAAAATAATACCTCAAGGTGTATTATATAAACAAAATCATTTAAACTAAAATAATTGATTGTAAAATTTTAAGGAGATGAGTTTAATGGAAGCAAAAGCAATGGAATATGTTGATGGGGTATTAAAAAGGGTTAAAGAGGTTAATAAGGAAGAAACAGAATTTATAGATGCGGTTACTGAAGTATTAAATTCTTTAGTACCAGTATTTGCAAAGCATCCAGAATTTATAGATGCGGCTTTACTTGAGAGAATAGTTGAGCCAGATAGACAAATCATCTTTAGAGTACCTTGGGTAAATGATAATGGGGAAGTAAAGGTAAATAGAGGATTTAGGGTACAATTTAATAATGCCATAGGACCATACAAGGGTGGATTAAGATTTCATCCATCAGTAAATTTAAGTATAATAAAATTCTTGGGTTTTGAACAAATATTTAAAAATTCTTTAACTGGATTACCAATTGGTGGGGGAAAAGGTGGTTCAGATTTTGATCCAAAAGGAAAATCAAATAATGAAATAATGAGGTTCTGTCAAAGTTTTATGGCTGAATTATACAAACACATTGGACCTAATATAGATGTTCCAGCAGGAGACATTGGTGTAGGTGGAAGAGAAATTGGATATCTTTATGGTTACTATAAAAAATTAAGAAATGCTAGTGAACAAGGGGTTTTAACTGGAAAAGGATTAACTTTTGGAGGTAGCTTAGCTAGAACAGAAGCTACTGGATATGGTTTAGTATACTTTACAAATGAAATGTTAAAAGATAATAATATGACATTTGAAGGTAAAAGAGTAGTTATTTCTGGATCCGGAAATGTAGCTATTTATGCTACTCAAAAGGCACAAGAATTAGGTGCAACAGTTGTAGCTTTAAGTGATTCTAATGGATATATATATGATGAAAATGGAATAGATTTAAAAGTTATAAAAGAAATTAAAGAAGTAAAGAGAGGCAGAATAAAGGATTATTTAATTTATGTACCAAGTGCTAAGTATGAAGATGGATGCAATGGTATTTGGAAAATTAAATGTGATATAGCATTACCTTGTGCAACTCAAGGAGAAATTGACTCGGAAAGTGCAAAAATATTAGTGAATAATGGAGTTCAAGCAGTAGCAGAGGGTGCTAATATGCCATCAACTTTAGATGCAATAGATATATTCCAAAATAATAATGTGTTATTTGGACCAGCAAAAGCGGCTAATGCTGGAGGCGTTGCTTGTTCGGCTCTTGAAATGTCACAAAATAGTTTGAGATTATCATGGACATTTGAAGAAGTAGATGAAAAACTTAAAGATATAATGAAAAATATATATAACAACTCTAAAAATGCAGCAGGAGAATATGGTAATTCAGGAAATATTGTAGCTGGAGCTAACATAGCTGGATTTATGAAAGTAGCAGAAGCTATGATAAGTCAGGGAATTATATAATTTTTTTACTTTTATATCAATAAAGCATTTATAAATTTATAAAAATTAACTTTAGGTAAATGAAAATAAATAACAAGTCCAAAGTTGCAATGGATATTTTTCATCAGGCAAGAAGATGAATTGAACTCATAGCGTTCCTATTAGGTCAATCTGACTACGTAGCATGATGAAAAATAGACTGGTAAATGGACTTGTTATTTTTATAGAAAAAATTTATCTTAATTTTAGATTTTTGAAAAAGTAAAATTAAGATAAAAAGGATTTTTTAATTACAAAAATTACATTAATAAATATTCGAATATATGCAAATTATAAAGATATAGAATTAAAGTATGATTTATAATATTTATTAATTTACCAAAAAGAAATATGCATTATTAAATAAATGATAAAGAAACTAAGAAAACTCATGGTAAATGATTACAAAAAACGCAAATAAAACAATCTTAATTTTATCTTAAGAAAAACATACTTGATTTTTTATTTATATTGAAATATATTAAATAAAGGTGTAATTAAAATGTGTAGATAAAATAATAAGTGAAGAATTAGCTTCATTTAACATTAGGAGTGAATGTAATGGGAAAAAATATTTTTACCATAACAACAACGATATTTCAAATATTTGTAATTATATTAACTTTATATTATATGGTGTTAGGTTTTTTTGGTCTTATTAGGAAAAAGGAAAAGAAAAATTATACTCCTAATAAGAAATTTGCGTTATTAATTGCAGCACATAATGAAGAAGTAGTTATTGGTAAATTAATTGAAAGTATGTTAAATCTTAATTATCCCAAAGATATGTATGATGTTTTTGTTATAGCAGATAATTGTACTGACAATACTGCTAAAATATCAAAAAAATATGGTGTTAATGTGTGTGAAAGATTTAATAAAGATAAACGTGGCAAAGGTTATGCTTTAGAATGGATGTTTGATAACTTATCTAAAATGAAAAAACAATATGATGCAGTAGCTATATTTGATGCTGACAATCTAGTTCATAAGGATTTTTTACAAGAAATCAATTCTAAAATGAATGATGGATATAAAGTTGTACAAGGCTATATTGATAGTAAAAATCCTGAAGATTCATGGATAGCAACTTCATATTCAATAGCTTTTTGGACTCAAAATAGAATGTTCCAATTAGCTAGAGAAAATGTAGGATTTTCTAATCAAATAGGTGGAACAGGTTTTGCAATAGAAACTGAAACTTTAAAAGAATTAGGTTGGGGAGCAACTTGCTTGACTGAGGACTTAGAATTTACATGTAAGCTTGTGCTAAATGGAGAAAGAGTAGGATGGGCTCATGATGCTATAATTTATGATGAGAAACCACTAAAATTATCTCAATCATGGACTCAAAGAAAAAGATGGATGCAAGGATTTACAGATGTAGCATCAAGATATTTTTGGAAATTAACTAAAAAGTCAATTAAAGAAAGAAAATGGTATATATTTGATTGTGCATTATATGTATTACAACCATTCATTACTTTGATGTTAGCTGCATCAGCAATTTTAACAATAATACAATTAGATACATCAGGACATGATATATTTGTTTTGAGTCAAGTATTCCAAGGAAATGTTTGGGTTGGTATAGGAATTAAGGTATTTGCTTTAATACAATTTATAATTACTCCATTAATATTAGCAGTTGAAAGAAAGATATCTAAGGGTTTCTTTGTAATGACAGCGTTGTATTCAACTAACATATTTTTTATTCCTTACATTTTAGATATAGTAAAAAATTATGGATTAGATGCAACAAAAAATTATGGTGTAGCATTAGGAATTACTTTAGGATTTAATGTATTATTCTTATTAGCAGTCTTCTTATTATTAGGAAAGAGTAATTTAGTATTATTTTTCAGATTCTTATTATATGGATTATATACTATAACTTGGGTTCCTATTACTATTCAAGGAATATGGAATAAAAATAATAAAGAGTGGAATCATACTAAACACATTAGAAATATTGAAATATGTGATGTTTAAATTTGTTATATAGAATTAGATTTAAAGAGTGCTTAAAAGGTGTAATAAAGCTTAAAATTTTTATTACATAACTAAATAAAGCACTCTTCTTTCGCGTATGGGATATATGGAATATGGTAAATTAAAATTAAATATTTTATTTTTTGACATGAGATGTAAAATAAAGTATATTTTTATAGTATAATAGTACATAAGTTCGCATGTCTGTACTAAAAGTAAATTTACTATAAATAATAGCTATAGTAAACAGGGAAAATATAATATAGAATAGTGAGAGTTAAAATATTAGTACTTACTTAAAAAAGATAATAGATTTAAGTATAGTTTTAGGAGGGCCTTATGGAATTAAAAAATAATAATTATGATGTTACTGATTTAACATCTTTAGAGAAGTTGGAACCAGTAAGAATTAGACCTGGTATGTATATAGGGTCTACAGGAACTAAGGGATTACATCATTGTATATGGGAAATATTAGACAATGCTATAGATGAGATTACAAATGGATATGGAGATAAGGTAACTATTATTTTAAATGAAGATAAAAGTGCTACAATTTATGATAATGGTAGAGGAATACCAACAGGAATACATCCTTTAAAGAAAAAATCAGGTGTTGAAATGGTATTTACAGAACTTCATACTGGAGGTAAGTTTGATAATAAAAATTATAAAACTTCTGGAGGACTTCATGGAGTTGGAGCAGCTGTAGTGAATGCTTTATCAAAATGGGTTGAAGTAGAAGTGTATCAAAACAGTAATATTTATAGACAAAGATTTGAATATGCTTTTGATAAGGAGTTAAAAAGATCTATGCCAGGTACACCTGTGAGTAAGTTACAGGTAATTGGAAAGACTGATAAAACAGGAACGAAAGTCACTTTTAAACCTGATTCAGAGGTATTTTCTTCTACAGATTTTAAATTTGATGTTATAGATAGTAGATTGCAAGAGCTAGCATTCCAAAACAAAGGAATAAGATTAGAACTTATAGATAGAAGAAAAGATGAGGAGATTCAAAAAGAATATTACTCAGAAAATGGTCTTTTAGATTTTATTAATTACTTAAATGAAAGCAAAACAGTTATTCATGACAATCCTATTATTTTTGAGGGAGAAAGAACAGTAAATAATCTTCAAGTGCAAGGTGAAATCTGTATACAATTCACAGATTCATCAACAGAGTATATAGCAAGTTATGTGAATAATATACCAACTACTGAAGCTGGAACTCATGAAACTGGATTTAAGACTGGTATGACGAGAGCTTTTAAAGAGGGTGCTAAGAGGCTTAACTTAATAAAAGAAAAGGATAAAGAGTTTGAAGGTAATGATTTAAGAGAAGGTATGACTGCAATACTTAGAATTAAAATTACCAATCCGATTTTTGAAGGACAAACCAAAACTAAACTAGGAAATAATGAAGCGTATACTATGATGAATGATTTAGTATATACTAAATTATTAGAATGGATAGAAGATAATAAGGAGTTAGCAACAACTTTAATTAGTAATGCATTAGAATCTGCAAAGAGAAGAGAAAAAATTAAAAAGATAAATGATGCTGAAAAGAAAAAGGTTGGAGTTGGAACAGCACCTTTAGCAGGTAAAATTGCAGTGTGTACATTAAAAGATAAAAGTGTTAATGAATTTATAGTTGTTGAGGGAGACTCAGCAGGAGGTTCTGCAAAACAAGCAAGAGATAGAAGATTCCAAACTATAATGCCATCTAAAGGTAAAATAATGAACACTGAAAAACAAAAGCTTGAGAATGTTTTAGCTTCAGAAGAGTTAAGAATATTTAATGCGGCAATTGGAACAGGGACATTAGAAAATTATAAACAAGATGATATGAAATATGATAAAGTTATAATAATGAGTGATGCTGATGTAGACGGATATCACATAAGAACATTATGGATGACTTATATTTATAGATATATGAGATCGTTAATTGCAAATGGGCATCTATATTTAGCACAACCACCTTTATACAAAGTATACAAGGTTAATAAAGGTTCTGAGACTGTAAAGTATGCATATAGTGATGAAGAGCTAGAAAAGGCTAAAAAGGAAATTGGGAAAGGCGCATTGATTCAAAGATATAAAGGACTTGGAGAAATGAATCCAGAACAATTATGGGAAACTACTTTAAATCCAGAAACAAGAACTCTTATACAAGTTACAATAGATGATGCAGCAAAAGCAGAAAAAATGATATCTCTACTTATGGGCGATGTAGTAGAGCCGAGAAAAAATTATATGTATAAATACGGAGAATTCAATTAAGTTAAGAATGGAGAAATATTATGGCAAAAAAAGTTCAAAGTATACCAAGAGATAATAATATAATTAAAGTACCATTAGAGGAAGCTATGCCTGAAAATTATTTGCCTTATGCTATTGAAGTAGCCAAAGAAAGAGCACTTCCAGATGTAAGAGATGGACTAAAACCAGTGCACAGAAGAATACTTTATGGAGCATATCTTCTAAAGGCTTTTCCAGATAGACCCTATTATAAGTCGGCAAGAATAGTAGGAGATATATTAGGTAAATTTCATCCACATGGAGATTCATCAGTGTATGATGCTATGACTATTTTGGCACAGAATTTTTCAACAAGAGCTCCACTAATAGATGGTCATGGAAACTGGGGATCAATTGATGGAGATAGTGCGGCAGCCATGCGTTATACAGAAGCTAGACTTGCACCTATTTCCATGGAAATGTTGAGAGATATAGATAAGGATACTGTTGACATGGTTCCAAACTATTCAGATAGTGAATTTGAACCTAAGGTATTACCAAGTAGATATCCTAACCTTTTAGTTAATGGATCATTTGGAATTGCAGTAGGTCTTGCAACTAATATTCCTCCACATAACTTAAAAGAAGTAACAGATGGAGTATTAGCATATATAGATAATAATGAAATAGATATTAAAGAATTAATGGAACATATTAAAGGACCAGATTTGCCAACAGGTGGAATATTAATAGGAAAAAATTCACTTAGATCAGCATATGAAAGTGGTGTTGGTAAAGTGGCTTATAGAGCGAAAACTAATATCGAAAAGCTAGACAGTGGTAGAATTGGAATAGCTATTACAGAGTTCCCTTATAGAAGGAATAAAGCAAAATTACTTCAAACTATTTCTGAGATGACAGGAGATAGAAGACACTCAAAGGCATTAGAGCTTATATCTGACATTAGAGATGAGTCTGATAGAAATGGTATACGAGCAGTAATAGAATTAAAGAAATCTGCTGATGAGGATAGTGCAAATAAGATATTAAAATACTTATTTAAAAAGACAGAACTTCAATGTAATATAAGTTTTAATATGGTTGCTTTAGCTGACGGAAAGCCTGAAACCATGAGCCTTAAAGATATGATAAGGCATTATGTAAATCATCAAAAAGAAATAGTAACAAGAAGAAGTGAAAAAGAGCTTGAGGTAGCACAAAAGAGATTCCATATAGTGGAAGGTTTTATTAAAGCTATAGATGTGCTAGATGAAGTTATTGCAACTATAAGAAGCTCAAAATCTAAAAAAGATGCATCTAATAATTTAATTGAAAAATTTGCTTTTACAGCAGAACAAGCTCAAGCTATATTAGAATTAATGCTATATAGATTAACAGGTCTTGAAATAAAAGTTTTTGAAAAAGAATACAAAGAACTTGAAAGAATAATAAAAAGACTTGAAAAGATATTATCAAATGAAAAAGAATTATTAAAAGTTATAAAATTTGAATTAAAAGAAATAAGTGATAAATATGGGGACGAAAGAAAAACTCAAATTATAGAAGATGATGCCAAGAGTAAAATAGATATTGAAGAACTTATAATAGTTGAAGAGGTTATGATAACTTTATCTAAAGATGGATTTATAAAAAGAATACCAGTTAAAAATTATATTAGATCCAATTCTAATCCTGAGGATATAGAATATAGAGAAGGGGATAAGTTAGAATATCTAATAAGTTCAAATACTAGAGATAGTCTTCTTATCTTTACGGATAAGGGGTTTATGTATCAAGCTAAAGGAATAAATATTCCAGAATTAAAATGGAAAGAAAAAGGTGAAAGACTTGATACTATAATAAAATCACTAAATTTAGAAGATGAAAAAATAGTTGAAGTTATATCAGTAGATAACTTTAATCCAAATAAAATTTTTAGATTTATAACTAAGAGTGGTGGAGTAAAAGAAAGTTCACTAGATAAATTTGAAACATCTTATGGAAAGCTTCAAGCATTAAAATTAAGAGATCAGGATGCATTACTGAATGTTAAATTAAGAGATAGAGAAGAAAATAATGATTATTTAAATATAAAAACTAAATTAGATTTAGAGTTTACAATAGAAGTACCAGAACTTGAAAATGTGCCAAGAAACATTTTACCTATTCAATTATTTAATTTATCTATAGATGATGAAATTATTGAGGTAAATGAAAGTAAAGAAGAAGAGTATTTTGAATTTAACATAGGGATTAATGATAAAAATATACTTAAGTCTTATAAGACATCAAAAGTAGATTCGAATAGAGCAAAAATTAATTCATTAAAAACCTTATTGCTATTTAGTAATAAGGGGTATATGTATAAAATACCTGGATTCTTATTGAAAAATATAATGAATGAAGATATTAAATTAGAAGTATTTACAGGAGAATTAGAAAAGAAAGAAAAGATAATAAGAATAAGTTCAATTTCTTCTTACGATGATAATTTAGCACTTTATTCTTTTAGCAAAAAGGGATTGGTAAAGAAAACTTTATTAAATGAGTTTAAAGTAAATACTCAAAAGCAATTTTTCTATAAACTTAAGACAGAAGATGATGAGGTTATATCTGTAGATATAAATAATATAACTTTAGGAAATTTAATAATGATAACTAAGAAGGGTATGGCAATAAGATTCCCAGTTGAGAATGTTAATTCTATGGGAAAAGTTGCATCTGGAGTTACTGGTATTAGTTTAAGAGAAGAAGATGAGGTTATATTTGGAGCATATGTTTCTAAATACTTAGAGGTTAATGGAAATATGGTTATAATATCACCTAGATCACAAGAAATTTCGCTTGCTTCAAAGGCAAATGAGAAATTAAATATAACTGTTGAAGATATAAAGCTTCAAAATCGTGCTGGAAGAGGAACTAATGTTATGTTAATGATTGATGATGAATTGAAAGATGTTATGATTGTATAATAGTAGGAGGAGAATTTTATGAAAAAGGCATGTGTATTATTAGCAGAAGGTTTCGAAGAGGTTGAGGCATTAACTATATCTGATATTATAAGAAGAGCGGATATGGTTTGTGATTTAGTTTCGATGAATAAAGAATGTGTAACTTCTTCTCATGGAGTTACAATAAAAGCAGATAAGATCTTTAAGTCTGATATGGAATATGATCTAGTAGCACTTCCAGGTGGGATGCCTGGAGCAAAGAACTTAAGAGATGATGAAAGAGTTATAGAGTTTGTTAACAAGCATGATAAACAAGGTAAAATAATAGGTGCTATCTGTGCAGCTCCTATAGTACTTGGAAAAGCAGGATTAACAAATGAAAGAAATATAACTTCATATCCTGGATTTCAAGATGAACTTATAAATTGCAACTACAAAGAAGATAATGTTGTTGTTGATGGTAATATAATAACGAGTAGAGGTCCAGCAACAGCTATAGAATTTGCTTATAAGTTAATAGAAAAATTGGGATATGATAAGGTAGAAGAACTAGCTAAGTCTATGTTATATAAATAATATATCAGTGTATAGATTTAAATATAAGGCTCTGTTTTAAATG